>JAETPK010000078.1 GCA_021771265.1 Oscillospiraceae bacterium | reverse complement strand
AGCGTCTCCTGATCCATCATGTAGACCGGCAGATGGGAGAGGTCGAAGTTTTCCAGCTTCACGGTGCAGATATAATAATCGTAATAGACCCGGTAGCTCTCCGTATGGGTGTTGCCCTCCTCGTCCGTCCAGGTATCCGTCTCAATGTAGTAAGGAACACCTTCTTGTGCCGGGCTATGAACTCGCCGGCCTTCTTCGCCGCCTCCGCGCCCTTCTTTGCGCTCTTGGCTGTCGTCTGCGCTGCCGCCTTTGCACCCTCCGCGCTGCGCGACGCCCGGTAGGCCGCCGCGTACTGCCGCTGCATCCGCTTCTTCTGCCAGATGCGGGAGATGGGGCTGCCGGACGCAAGCTGGGGGTTATCATGGAGCGCCTTTTGGTAATCTCTGGTCTTTTCGATGCGGAAAACTGCCATATCCGGTGCCTCCTTTCTCTGGTTTTGAAAAGTGTTGATTTTGGCTCAAAAAAGCCCCTGTCCTGCCTCTCGGACGCTTTCCATGGGAAAACACCCACGCCGCCTTTTAAGCGGCGCTCTGAGAGGAAAAAACAGAGGTTTTCGCACCCTAATTGATACATTTTTCGGGTGGGTATAGGTACGGATATGAAAAAACGCCATAGGGCGGCTGCCTATGGCGTGGGGACAGGAAAAGGGCGCTGATGTGAAAATCAGCGCCCTTCGTGCCTGTCAGTATGAGATTTTTTGACTTCGTACCGTGTTCCCTGCCTTTGAAAACATTGATTTTACTGACTTTCTTATGTTTTCTTATTCGGAGGCGAGGAAAGCGTCCTCTTTTTTGTTTACAGCTCCGCCTGCCGCCGCAGCAGAGCGATCTCCTCCCCGTAGCCCGGCAGCTCGTTGGGTGTCTCCAGACAGAAGGGAAGGCCTCGCAGGGCCGGGTGGCGGACCACACGGGAAAGGGCCTCCAGGCCGATGCAGCCGTGGCCGATGCGCTCATGGCGGTCCTTTCGGGCGCCGGTGAGGTTTTTGCTGTCGTTGAGGTGAATGGCCTTCAGCCGCTCCAGACCGATGCAACGGTCAAATTCCGTCAGCACGCCGTCCAGGTCGCCGATGATGTCATATCCGGCGTCAGAAACGTGGCAGGTGTCTAGGCACACGCCCATTTTATCGGACAGCTCCACCCGGTCCAGGATTTCCCGCAGTTCCTCGAACCGGCCGCCCACCTCGCTGCCCTTGCCCGCCATGGTCTCCAGCAGAACGGTGGTGGCCTGGTCCGGATGCAGGATATCATTGAGACCCTGGGCGATAAAGGCGATGCCCGCCTCCGTTCCCTGGCCCACATGGCTGCCGGGATGGAAATTATAATACTGCCCCGGCAGGTGCTCCAGGCGCCGAAGGTCGTCGGCCATGGTCTCCCGGGCGAAGGCGCGGTTTTTCTCCTCCGCGCCGCATAGGTTTAGGGTATAGGGGGCGTGGGCGATGATGGGGGCGAAGCGGTGCTCCGCCATGAGGGCCATGAGAGCCGCCGCGTCGGCACTGTCCAGGTCCTTGGCCCTGCTGCCCCGGGGATTCCGGGTGAAAAACTGAAAGGTGTCCGCCCCCAGCTCCAGAGCCTGGCGGCCCATGGCCAAAAAGCCCTTGGAGGAGGACAGGTGGCAGCCGATGTGCAGCATAAAAGTCTCCTTGTTTTATAAAAGATAGGATGGCGTCGTACAGTTCCGCCATTGGCAGCGTCAGCGGGAAAAGGCGAAAGCCCTTTTTGGAGGGTGAAGCAGGGCGGACATGATGCGCCCCTCTTTCGGACATCTCCGCTGAAGGCGGGGGATCCGTATGCCCATTGTACCCCATAGACAGACCGGATGCAATGCAGCGGAAAAAATTTTGCCCGCCGGCAAAGCCGGTGGGCAAATATTAGCGGGGCCGCTGGGGGACGGCGCCGTCCCCCGCCTGTTCCAAATAAAGCTCCTCCGCCTGGCGCTGGGCGTCCATCAGGGCTTGGCGTAGATGCGCCAGCGTTTCCTCCGCATCGGTCATGGCGTTGAACAACAGGGCATACTCTTTGGAGATCGTTTGCATATGAGGCCATCCTTTCTGAAGTGGCACAAGATGTTGGATGTGATGTAACTATCATACACAAAATAAAAGGGGGATTCTGCCGGAATCTGTCGAGCGCCATGGGAATTTGATGGAAATGGAAAATTCGTGTGTTTCTGGCGGGAAAGGAGCCCTTCCCCGTCGAAAAAAAGGCCTCCGGAGCCTTGGCTCCGGAGGCCTTAGGACAGTCAGGGATGGACGGCGGCCGTGTCCATCAGGTGGATGAGCACCCGGATGCCCTGGGCGTAGGAGCGCAGGGAAATGCGCTCATCCGTGCCGTGGACGCCCCGGGCCACATCCTCCGGCGGGGCCATGAAGGGGCTGCACCGCAGGCAGGTGTCGCAGATGATCTCATAGTGGTGGGCGTCGGTGGCGCCGGCGGTCAGAGAGGGCACAAATACCACGTCTTGGAAATAACGGCCCATGGCCTCTGTCAGCTTGGCGTAGCCGTAGCCGTCTGTGCGGGCGGTGGCGGAGGGGTCGTTGGCCTGCAAAAACCGCAGGGACACGGTTTCATCGCCGATGGCGGCCCGGACATGGGAGAGCAGCTCCTCCACCGTCTCTCCCTCGGCGATGCGGAAGTTCACCACAGCGCTCATGTCCTGGGGCATGACGTTGCAGGCGGCGCTGCTGCCCCGGATGACGGTGGGGGCGATGGTGGTGGTGACAAAGGGGAACAGCTCCCGCCGCTGGGCGCAGACCTGGGCAATGGCGTCGGCGTTGCCCTCCACATCCCCCACCAGGGACTTCAATGGCTCTTCTGTGATATAGGGGGCCAGGGCTTTGAACGCGCCCACCATCACCGGCGTCAGCTTTACCGGGAAGGGGGTTTCCACGATGCGGGCGATGGCCTGGCTCAGATGGCCCAGAGAGGTGCCGCCGAAGGGCCGGCTGGAATGGCCGCCCCGACTCTGGACAGACAGCTCCAGATCCGCGTAGCCCTTTTCCATCAGGTCCACGGGAGAGAGGTACGTGTCCGGCGCGCCATAGGGGGCGCCGTTTTCGATTTTGCCGCCGCCCTCGTCCAGCACGAACTCCAGTGTTACGCCCCGGCTTTGCAGCGTTTCCGCCAGGGTCCGGGCGCCCTGGTTCAGGGTCTCCTCGTCATCGCCGAAGGACAGGTACACCGTCCGGGCAAAGGTTTTGCCATGGGCAAGCAGGTACTCCGCCGCCTCCAGGCAGCCGAATACCTGGTTTTTGATGTCCAGGGTGCCCCGGCCCCAGATGTAGCCGTCGGCAATGGCACCGGAGAAGGCCGGATACGTCCAGTCGTTCTCCGTGCCCTCCACCACCGGCACCACGTCCTGGTGGGACATGAACAGGCAGGGCCGCAGGGACGCGTCGCTGCCGGGCAGGGTGATGAGCAGGCTGTGGTGGCCGATGACCTCAAGGGTGCCGGCGGCCATGACATGGGGGTATTCGGTGCGGATGAGGGCGTGGAGCTTGTCAAACTCACCGAAGTCGGTGCGTTTGTGGTCCGCGCAGTTGATAGTGCGGCACTGGATGGCCCGGCTCAGCCGCTCCGCGGCGCCGGCGCTGTCCAGGTCGGGAAAATCGTCTTCGTGGGCGAAAAAATCCAAAATGTCTTTCATATGCCTTTGTCCTCCAAATAACGACTGAGAAATTCTCGGGTGCGGGCTTCCCTGGGACTGCCGAACACCTCCGCTGGGGTGCCCTGCTCCAGAATGACGCCCTGGTCCATGAACACCACCCGGTCGCTGACCTCCTTGGCGAAGGCCATCTCGTGGGTGACCACCACCATGGTCATTCCCTCCCTGGCCAGGGTCTTCATAACGTCCAGCACCTCGCCCACGATCTCCGGGTCCAAGGCGGAGGTGGGCTCATCAAAGAGCATGATCTCCGGCTCCATGCACAGCGCCCGGGCGATGGCCACCCGCTGCTTCTGGCCGCCGGAGAGGCGGCGGGAGTCCGCGTGGATGAATTCACCCAGGCCGACGGTCCGCAGATGGTGGATGGCGGTCTCCTCCGCCTGGGCGCGGGGGATGTGCTTGACAGAGATGGGGGCCAGGGTGCAGTTGTCCAGCACGTTTTTGTTGTTGAACAGGTTGAAGCCCTGGAACACCATGCCGATGCGCTGGCGCAGGCCGTCCAGGTCGGCGTCCAGATCCGTCAGGTCCTGGCCGCCGAACCAGATGTGGCCGCTGTCGGGCTCCTCCAGCAGGTTCAGACAGCGCAGCAATGTGGATTTGCCGGAGCCGGAGGCGCCGATGATGCACACCACCTCGCCCTTTTGCACGTCCAGGTCAATGCCCTTGAGGACCTTCAGGGGGCCAAAGGACTTTTCCAGTCCCTGAATGGAGAGAATCGGTTCCATCGTCTGACCTCCTTAATTGGAACTGGGAACACCCCGATAGGTGTTCAGGCTGAGGCGGGCGGAGAGCTTGTTCAAAATCGCGCTGATGCAGCAGGTCATGATCAGGTAGATGATGGCGGCGGAGACATAGTTGGGCAGATTCTTGTAGTAAATGCCCGCGACGCTGGTGGCCGCGTACATCAGCTCCACCACGCCGATGCAGTTGAGCACGGAGGAATCCTTGATATTGATGATCATCTCATTGCCGATGGCGGGGATGGAATTTTTCAGCGCCTGGGGGAACACCACCTTCATCATGGTCATCCAGGAGCTCATGCCCAGGGACCGGGCGGCCTCTGTCTGGCCGGCGTCGATGGATTCCACGCCGCCCCGCAGCACCTCGGACAAATAAGCGGCAGAGTTCAGGGAGACTGTGGTGAGACCCGCGATGAAAAAGCTCCAGATGGTGTTGATCTCCGTAATGGTGAGGTCCGTGTGGCCTTTGAACAGACCGAAGCCCGCGTAGTAGATGATGAAAGCCTGGAGCATCATGGGGGTGCCCCGGACGACTGTGGCGTACAGAGCGGCAAACCGGCTGCACAGGATCTTGATGAGCTTCACATGGTCCCAGTCCCGCTTACTGGGGGTTTGGATGCGCAGAAATACCAGGCCCACCGCCAGGAGGAAACCGAAAATGGTGCCGAAAAAGGCCAGCCGCAGGGTGGTCCAAAGGCCCCGCAGGAACAGGGCACGGCTGTTGTAGAACATATACACCATGGCTTGGAAGAAGGGGCTGGGATTGGTGTCCATGGCCATGACCTCACGAACCACCTGGTACAGCACGTGGAGCCGGTCCGCCAGCGTCAGCGCCGCCACGGTCCAAATGACATAAGAGCCGTACCGGGCCGCCCGGCGGGCGGCGGGGGCGCAGAAGCGGGATCCCGCGCGATAGCGGCGCTTCAGCCGCAGCTTGCTTGCCAGCGCCGCCAGGGACGCCAGGCAAAACGCGCCGCACAGTGCCAGCGCTGTCCAGACCCACAGGGGTCGGCTCAAAAAGAAGCCGTACCGCTGAGAAAAGATGTAGGTCAGCGCCGCAGCCAGGGACAGCGCGCTGCCGGAGAGATAGACGTAGGGGTGGTCCGCCGCAGCGAAGGAAAGCAGGGCGGCCGCCCGGCCCCGGAGCCATCTCCCGGCGTCGCCGAGGATGGCGCACAGGGCGGAGAAGATGTTGTTCATGGCCATCACTTGGGCTGGCGATCGTTAGCGGCGGCCAGGATCTCGGCCCGGTCGTCCTCGCTGAGCTCTGTCAGAGCGGCGTTCACCTGGTCCAGCAGCTCGGCGTCATCCTTGCGCAGACCCACGCAGGAGCCCCGGAAGCCCAGGGTGAAGCCCTCGCCGTCGGCGAACTCCACGACCTTGAAGGTGGGATTGGCGGCAAGGTAGCCCGGAGTGTTCTCCATGTTCACCACGATGGCATCGCAGGTGCGCTGCTCCAGACGGGCGATCTGATTGGGCACGCTGTCCACGGCGGGCAGATGGTTGACGCCCTCGATCTGGTCGATGACGGTGTCCAGCATGGTGTCCTTCTGGCCCAGCACACTGGCGCCGGCAAAGTCCGCCAGCGTGGTGGCGTCGGCATACGCGGAATCACCATTCACCATGAGGCCGTACTCCGTGGTCTTGTAGGGCTCGCTGAAATTGATGGACTGGCGGCGCTCCTCGGTATCGGCCATACCGGCGATGATCATGTCGATCTGGCCCTGGTTCAGCGCCTCGATGAGGCCGCTCCAGGCCAGCTTCACCACCACCAGGTCGGCGTCCAGATAGTCGGCGATGTGGCGGGCGATCTGCACGTCGTTGCCGTCGGCGTAAAAGCCGGGCAGGTTCTCGATGGGCACGTTCAGGTCGGTGGCAGTGTCCTCCTGCCAGTTGTTGGGAGCGTAGGCGCACTCCATGCCCACGCGGATCTGGCGGCGTTCGCCGGCGCCCTCCTCCTGACCGGACGCCTCTTCGGCGGGGGCCTCTTCCTTCTTGGCGCCGCAGGCCGCCAGGCTCAGTGCCATGGCCAGGGTCAGCAGCAGGGCAAAAATTCTTCTCATGTTCCTCATCCTAACGCTTCCTTTCTCTGCTTGGAAAAAATAGCAGCCATAGATGTTGCGGAACATCCATGGCTGGCGTTGAAAAACACAAAGGGTCTTCTGTTAAGAAGACTGTCGGCCAATGATAGCGCTCCACATACTGTGACAGTCCGGCAGATATTCTCTGACGGCCCAGCAAAGCGTGCCGCAGGAAGCGCCCCTTGCTTCGGCAGCGGACCCTTTCCCCACCCGGAGTTCCTGCCCCGGAAACGGTGGGTACTGATGTACACTGCGCCTCTACCATTGTCTCGGTCAAAGGACCGAAGACGAATTTGAAATTGTTGGAGAAAGGGTACTACCATCAAAAACAAATGTCAAGATAAGAATCCGCATTTCTCCAAAAAGGGCAAATACTGGACAAATAAATCAAAAATTTTATGCAAAACGAAGAAAAATGGAGTGCCGGACGGGCTCGGCTTACTCGATCCGGGACTTCATAAAGCGGATGAATTGCCGGGCCTCCCGGGTGATGAACACATCCTTGCGCCACACCACGGCGATGTTCAAACGCAGCGGCTCCTGCACCGGCAGAGCCACAATGGGCTCGTTGGGTTCCAGGACCTGGGGCATCAGAAAGGCCCCTGCCAGACCCTTGCGCAAAAAGCTCTTGATGGTCAGCAGCTGGTTGGAGTGGAACAGCACGTTGGGGGTCAGGCCGGCGCTTCGAAAGCGGTTTTGCAGCAGCGTCTGGTGGTAATAGCCGCTGGTGAACAGGATGAGAGGCTCCGCGGCGGCCTCCTCCAGCGTTACGGTTTCCCGTCCGGCCAGGGGGCTGTCCTTCCCCACGCAGTACATCATCTGGGTCTGGATCAGAGGCTGGCTCTCCAGAGAGGCGGGAGGCGTCTCCCCCATGGCGATGATGGCTAGCTCCAGTTCTCCCCGCTTCACCAGATCCTTGGCGGTCTCGGAGCCCACCTCCGTCAGCTTCATGTGGATCTCCGGGTGGGTGCAGGTGAACCCGGCGAAGATCTGAGGAAAGAGAAAATAGCCCACCATGGGGGGAAGCCCCACGGAGATGGTGTTGTGCCGCTGACTCAGCTCCTGAAAATCGGCGGACAGGCTGTCTACCTCCGCCAAAATGGCGTCGCACCGCTTCAAAAACAGCTCCCCGTCCGGCGTGGGCGCCACTGACCGCTTGCCCCGGCTCAACAGCAGCACACCCACCTCCTGCTCCAGCGCCTGAATGGCGGAGGTGATGGCCGGCTGGGAGATATGCAGGGCTTCCGCCGCCTGAGTGATGCCGCCCAAGTGGCAGGCGGCGGAGAAGTAGCGCATCTGTGTGAGCTTCATGGGAACGGCTCCTTTGAATTATAAATAAAATCAATGAAACGATTGATAATCCATATTTTACTTATTATAAAAAATGTGATAGCCTGAAGTCAATAAAGACACGAAATTTTGCAGATCGAGGAGGAATGACAGATGACGGAGCGGGAATTTTTTGTGGGAGCGGATGTCCCCCGGGTGCCCCGGGAGACGCTGGAGCGGCTGCGGGCTTACGGCGCCTGTGTGGCCGGGGACGCCATGCGGGGCTTCAATGTCATGGACAGCCGTATCCGCGCCTTAGGGGCGGAGGACTGTGTCTGCGGCTGCGCCGTGACGGTGCGCCTGCGGCCCGGCGACAATCTGCTGCTCCACAAGGCCATTGAAATTGCCCGGCCGGGTGACATCCTGGTGCTGGATACCGGCGGCAGTTACCGCCACGCGGTCGTCGGCGGCATGATGTCCGCCGCCGCCTTTGGCAAGGGCATCGGCGGCCTGGTCATCGACGGCGCCGTCCGGGACATCGAGGACCTGCGGCAAAACGGATATCCCGTGTTTGCCACCGCCGTGGTGCCCGGCACCGGCGACAGCGAAGGCCCTGGCCAGCTGAACCGGCCCATCAGCTGCGGCGGCGTGCCGGTGTTGCCCGGCGACATCGTCGTGGCCGACGGCAACGGCGTGACGGTGGTGCCCCGGGACTGCCTGGAGCTGGTGTTGGAGCGGTGTGAGGCACGGGTCCAGGCGGAAAAGAAGCGCATGGCAGAGATCCGGCAGGGCCAGGTGACTGCCGCCGGCATCCTGGCCAAACTGGAAAAGGCCGGCTACTGAGGGGAGGAGGACAGATGACATCTTTGCTGGAACGGCTGCTGTCCGGCACTCCCCTTTCCTGGGACCTGGCCCTGGTGACGGACAGCCTGGATGACGCGGGCGTGGAGACGGTGACTGCCGCCCGGGTGCTGGACCCGGCCCGTGTGCTGGTGGCCGTGGACCACGACACTCCCGCCGGCACGGTGGCGGTGGCGGAGAAGCAGCGGAAGCTGCTGGAATTTGCCAGGGGTCAGGGCCTTCCCTTTCGGTCGCCGGCGGCGGAGGTGTGCCGCCTGCGTCTGACGGGGACGCTGGACCGGTATGTGACGGCCTGGGACCTGGCGCTGCATCTGGCGCCCCGGTGCCGGGGAAGGATCGCTGTTCTGGGCGGCGGAGGATTGGATCTCTGTCAGCGGGCGGCGGTGTGCGGCCTGCTGGCGGCGTCTGGCGCCGTCACCGCCCTTTTCACGGAGGAGCCTATGGACGGGGCGGAGACCGTGGAGTTGGCGGCGGTGAGGCCCATGGCGGTGCTGCCGGGAAATTTTGAAAGGATCGTCCCCGCCTCCCGGGTGGATGGCCTGCGGGTGAACCAGGTGTTCATCGGCGGCTGCGCCGGCGGGACACTGGAGGTCCTGCGGCGGACGGCTGCGATCTGGCGGGGCCGCCGGGTGGACCCTTACGTGCGGGTGCTGGTGGCGCCGGCCACCGCAAACGTGTATGCCCAAGCCCTGGAGGAGGGACTGGTGGAGGTGTTCATGGATGCCGGCGCGCTGGTGATGAACCAGGGCTGCTCCGCCTGCTGGGCTCAGAGCCAGGGCCGCTGCGACGGCGGCGAGGTCTTTGTGACCACGGGCTTTGTCAACTGCCCGGGCTGGGCGGGCCGGGACCATGACGGCATTTACATCGCGCCGGTGGAGCGGGC
>JAETPK010000077.1 GCA_021771265.1 Oscillospiraceae bacterium | reverse complement strand
GCGGAGCTGGACGAGGAGGACGGCGCGTGGGTCTACGAGCTGAAATTCCATACGGAGGACAGCGAGTACGAGTACGTGGTAGACGCCAACAGCGGCAAGGTCCTGGAATTTGAACACGAAGAGCAGAAGACCCAAAAGGCCGCGGCGTCGCTGACCGTGGCGGAGGCGAAAAAGGCAGCACTGAAGCACGCGGGCGTTTCCGACGCGACGTTCACCAAAGCGGAGCTGGACGAGGAGGACGGCGCGTGGGTCTACGAGCTGAAATTCCATACGGAGGACAGCGAGTACGAGTACGTGGTAGACGCCAACAGCGGCAAGGTCCTGGAATTTGAATGCGAGAAAGAGCGCGCAAACGTGTCTGATGACGAAGAGAATGACAAAGACAACGATGATGAGAGGAAGGAGGACAAGGACGAACTGGAAGACAAGGACGAACCGGAAGACAGGGACGAGTCGGATGACGATGATGATGACGATGACGACGATGATGATGAGGACTGAATCCCCGACATAAAATAGTTCTGTGCGCAGCAAACCCCGCAGCCAATGACTGCGGGGCTTGCTTTTGAAAAAGTGCTTGACATCGAAATAAAAGCATGCTATTATTTTGGCGTGGAAAGGATGAATCAAATGGACCGACAGAATTCTTGCGGCGGGCTCATCAAACAGATCCACGATGCACTGGAGCGCAATGCCAACAACGCCATGCGTCCCATGGGAATGACCATGGCACAGTTCGGTGTTTTGCTGGCCCTGCATTGTGAGGAAGACGGGACTTTGTCTTTGAAAGCACTGGAGCAGTCGCTCCGGGTGGCCCAGTCCACAGCGGCGGGCATTGTGGCCCGTCTGGAACAAAAAAAGCTGGTGGAGAGCTTCGGGGATCCGGAGGACCGGCGTGTGAAGCTGGTGCGTATCACGGTGGCCGGGGAGATGTGCTGCCGCCAGGCGGAAAAAAATATGGCACAGACAGAACGCGAGCTGCTCTCCGGACTGACGGAGGCCGAGCGGGATATCCTGCTGGTGTTGCTGCGAAAAATGCGGGATACCCTGCAATAAAATGTCCGCTGTTTAGCGGACATTTTACAAAAACAATCAATAGCGTGATATTAATCGCATGCTTTATATTTGAGAAAGGAAATCGACCATGAATGAAAAGCAGTCAATGGAGATTTTTGAAAAGGCGCCCATCCCGACGGCGGTGCTGAAAAACGCGGTGCCCGCCATGGCGGCCATGCTGATGGTGCTGGTGTACAACCTGGCGGATACGTTTTTCATCGGCCAGACTCACGATGATATACAGGTGGCGGCGGTGTCCCTGGCCACGCCGGCCTTTTTGATCTTTATGGCAGTCGGCACCATTTTCGGCATCGGCGGCACCTCTGTCATTTCCCGGGCCATGGGAGAGGGCCGGCCGGACTACGCCAAAAAGGTCTGTTCCTTCTGCATGTGGAGCTGCGCGGCGGTGGGACTTGTGATGTCGGCGCTGTTCCTGATTTTTATGGAGCAGATCCTGCACCTGATGGGCGCCAGCGCGGACACCTGGGACTTCGCCAGAACGTACCTTACCATCGTGTCATGCTCCGGACCCTTTGTGCTTATTGCCAATTGCTATTCCAATATCATCCGGGCGGAGGGACACTCCGGCACGGCGATGATGGGGCAGCTGCTTGGTAATTTGCTGAATGTGATCCTGGACCCCATCATGATCCTTGCCTTCGGCTGGGAGATCGCCGGCGCGGCCATTGCCACCGTCATCGGCAACGTGGTGGGTGCCGGGTATTATATCCTCTATTTCCTGCGGGGAAAGTCCACTCTCAGCATCCATCCCCGGGATTTCCAGGCGGGGAACAAGGTGTGCACAGGCGTTCTGGCCATCGGGATCCCGGCGTCTTTGGGCTCCTTACTGATGAGCGTGTCCCAGATCGTGGTCAACGCCCATATGACCGCTTACGGAGACATGGCCGTGGCCGCTATCGGCGTTGCCATGAAGGTGACCATGATGACCGGCATGATCTGCATCGGCTTTGGCCAGGGCATCCAGCCGCTGCTGGGCTATTGCGTGGGCGCGGGACTGTGGGACCGGCTGAAGAGCTCCATGCGGTTCTCCGTGCTGTTTTCCCTGGGACTCAGCGTGGTGATGACGGCGGTGTGCTATCTGTGCACGGGGCGGATCGTGGGCGCCTTTCTCACGGACCAGGCGGCGTTTGACTACGCGGTGGCCTTTGCCCGCATCCTGCTGACCACCAGCCTCCTGTTTGGTGTATTCTACGTGCTTGGCAGCGCCTTGCAGGCCATGGGCGCTGCCACGGCGGCCCTCATCGTCAACCTCAGCCGGCAGGGCATCATCTATCTCCCGGCCCTGTTTTTGCTGGAAGCGCGGCTGGGGATGGAAGGGCTGCTGTGGGCCCAGCCGGTGGCGGATATCCTGTCCACGGCGCTGGTGGCCGTCTTGTATGTCCGGACCAGCCGGCGGATGATGGCGACAGGGAAGCAATAAAGAAAAGGCAGGCCCGGCCTGCCTTTTCTTTATTCTGAAAATCTCGTCTTGTCCCGGTCGATCTGCTTTTGGTAGCGGTCCGCCTCGGAGAAGACGCAGCCGCAGTACTTCTGCATGTAAAACCCCAGCTCCCGGGCCCGCTGGTTCCCCGCCCGGAAATTGGGACGGAAATCCCGGTACAGGAATTCCACGCCATACTGCTTGGCGCATTTTTCCGCCGCACGGACGATACCCTCGTGGTCCTGGTAAAGACTGGCCAGCAGCGTGGTGGTAAACCGGGAAAAGCCGTGCTCGGCGGCATAACGGGCCGTGCCCTCGATGCGGTGTTCATAGCAGTAGGCGCAGCGGTGGTCGATGTCATCCGCCACATGCGTCACAAACTGCCGTAGGCCGTAGTCTTCCCGGACCCGCACCTCCATGCCGATGGTGGGCGCGTATTCCAAAAGACAGTCCCGCCGGGCCTGATACTCCTTCCAGGGGTGAATGTTGGGATTGTACCAAAAGGCCACCGGCTCAATGCCCTCGGCCCGGAGAGGGTCGATGCAGGAGAGGGAGCAGGGGGCGCAGCAGCAGTGGAGCAAAACGGTATCCATGGAAGCCTACCTCGTTTTCATTCTAAAGTGGGACAAGTATAACATAAACTCGTAAAAAAGAAAAGGACTGGCTGGCGGAACCGGCTTCCGGCGGATAGCATCAAGATTCTTAACAATTTTTTAACATGCTTCGGTGGGATTTCCAATTGCACATTCTGTCGAAAAAGAGTAAGATACCAACTAATGTGGTATCGTATTGGGTACAGGCCGAACAGGCTATGTAACCGATTTTCTGAAGGAGGCATTCCATTGAAAGTAGGACTTGACGTGGGGTCCACTACCATTAAATGCGTGGTGCTGGATGACGCGGATCAAATCATTTACAGTACATATGAACGGCATTTCAGCCATATTCTGGAAAAATCCGAGGAGTTGCTGCGCCGCATGGCGGAAAAGTATGTGCCGGGCGGCCGGGCGCAGTTTGCCATCTCCGGCTCCGCGGGCATGGGCATGGCAGAGAGCGTGCAGGTGCCCTTTGTGCAGGAGGTGTTCGCCACTCGAGTGGCAGCCAACCATTTGGCGCCCAGGTCCGATGTGATCATTGAGCTGGGCGGGGAGGACGCTAAGATCCTGTTCCTCACCGGCGGCACGGAGGTGCGGATGAACGGCTCCTGCGCCGGCGGCACCGGCGCGTTTATCGACCAGATGGCTACTCTTTTGAAAATGACCGCCGATGAGATGGACGCCGCCGCCCAGCGGGCGGAAAAGACGTATACGATCGCTTCCCGCTGCGGAGTGTTCGCCAAGAGCGATGTGCAGCCCCTCATCAACCAGGGGGCCAAGGCGGAGGATATCTCCGCCAGCATTTACCAGGCTGTGGTGAACCAGACCATCGCGGGCCTGGCCCAGGGGCGGCCCATCAAGGGGAATGTTTTATACCTGGGCGGACCGCTGACGTTCTCCCGCTGCCTGCGCGCCAGCTTTGACAAAACTCTGGGCGTGAAGGGTACCTGCCCGGAGAACAGCCTGTTGTTCGTGGCGCTGGGCGCCGCCCTTTACTCCGACCAGGAATTTGACCTGCGGGAGGTAGCGGACCAGCTTCAGCTCCACGGCGCGGCGGAGACGTACCGTTCCCAGCCGCCCCTGTTCGCCAGCCAGGAGGAGTATGAGGCCTTCCGAGCCCGCCACGCCAAGGCCACGGTACCCCGGGTGCCCTTCGGTCCCGATTACGCGGCGCCGGTGCACATCGGCATCGACTCCGGCTCCACCACGGTGAAGCTGGCGGTCATCGACCAGGACGCCCGCATCCTCTTTACGGATTACCGGCCCAATCTGGGCAATCCCGTGCCCCTCATCCGGCAGGTGCTGCAAAAGCTGTATGAGGAGCATCCGGCGCTCCATGTGGCCTCCGTCACCACTACCGGCTACGGCGAGGACCTGGCCAAGGCCGCCTTCCACGCCGATCACGGCGTGGTGGAGACCGTGGCCCACTTCACCGCCGCCCGCCATTTCCTGCCCAATGTGGATTTCATCATCGACATCGGCGGCCAGGATATGAAGTGCTTCAAGATCGAGGACGGCGCCATCAGCAACATCTTCCTCAACGAAGCCTGCTCCTCCGGCTGCGGCAGCTTCCTTCAGACCTTTGCCCAGGCCCTGGGCTATGATGTGCGGGAATTTGCCAAGCTGGGCCTGTTCGCGGACCGACCCGTGGACCTGGGCAGCCGCTGCACGGTGTTCATGAACTCCAGCGTGAAGCAGGCCCAGAAGGACGGCGCCACCATTGAGAATATCTCCGCCGGACTCTCCATCTCCGTGGTGAAAAACGCCATTTATAAGGTCATCCGCGCTTCCTCTCCCGAGGAGCTGGGCCGCAACATCGTGGTCCAGGGCGGCACGTTCTATAACGAGGCGGTCCTCCGGGCCTTTGAAAAAGAGATGGGCGTGGAGGTCATCCGCCCTGACATCGCGGGCCTGATGGGTGCCTTCGGCGCGGCGCTGTACGGCAGGGGCAAGGCCTCCAATCGCCAGACCAGCACGCTTTTGAGCCGGGAGGAGCTGGCCGCTTTCCACCAGGAGACCCGCAGCGAGGTCTGCGGCCGCTGCGGCAATAACTGCCAGCTGACCATCAACACCTTTGCCGACGGCGGCACGTTCATCAGCGGCAACCGCTGCGACCGGCCGGTCACCGGCAAGGCGGACACCGGGGAGCGAAACCTGTACGCCTATAAGCGCAAGCTCATCCTGGGGTACAAGCCCGTCCCCGGAAAGCGGGGCAAGATCGGCATTCCCCTGTGCTTGAACATGTGGGAGCTGCTGCCTTTCTGGCACACCTTCTTCACCAAGCTGGGCTTTGCCGTGTACCACAGCCCCCTCTCCAGCCGGGACCTGTATTTGAAGGGCCAGGGCACCATCCCCAGCGACACCGCCTGCTTCCCGGCCAAGCTGGCCCACGGCCACATCCAGTTCCTGTCCAAGCTGGGGCTGGACGCCATCTTCTATCCCTGCATGACCTATAACCTGGACGAGGGACTGGGAGACAACCATTATAACTGCCCCGTGGTGGCCTATTATCCGGAGGTCATCGCCGGCAACTGTCCCGAGGTGCGGGAGACCAAGTTCATCTATGACTATGTGGGGCTCCACCGCCCCAAGGACTTTACGAAGAAAATTTTTACCATCCTGCGGAATTACTTCCCGGACATCTCCAAAAAGGAGATCCAGGAGGCAGCTGATGCTGCCTACGCCGAGTACGCCAATCACATGTCCCTCATCCGTAAAGAAGGGGAGCGCATCATGGACCAGGCCCGGGCGGAGGGCCGCCGGATCATTGTGCTGGCGGGCCGCCCCTATCACGTGGACCCGGAGGTGAACCACGGCATCGACACCCTCATCACCCGCTCCGGCGCGGCGGTCATCACGGAGGATTCCATTTCCAACCGGGTGGAGAAATTCCCCACCACGGTGCTGAACCAGTGGACCTACCATGCCCGCCTGTACGCGGCGGCCAAGTACTGCTGCCAGCACCGGGACATGGATCTGGTGCAGCTGGTGAGCTTCGGCTGCGGCGTGGACGCCATCACCTCCGACGAGACCCGGGAGATTTTGCAGGCGGGCGGAAAGCTGTACACCCAGCTGAAGATCGATGAGATCACCAATTTGGGCGCGGTGCGCATCCGCCTGCGGAGCCTGTTCGCCGCTTTGGACGAGCAGGATGAAAAGCGCGCAAAGGAGGCGTGAGCCATGGAGTTGGAATTCCAAAATTACCCAAAATTCACCCCGGAGATGAAAAAGACCCATAAGATCCTCATTCCCAACATGGCCCCCGTGCAGTTCCGCATTCTGGCCGCCGCCATGGAGCAGGCGGGCTACCAGTGCGAGTTGCTGGAAAACTGTGGCAGCCAGGTGTGTGAGCTGGGGTTGAAATACGTGCACAACGACACCTGCTATCCGGCGCTGCTGGTCATTGGACAGTTCCTGGACGCCCTGGGCTCCGGAAAGTACGACCTGGACCACACCGCCCTCATCATCACGCAGACCGGCGGCGGCTGCCGGGCCTCCAATTACATCCACCTGCTGCGCAAGGCGTTGGTGAAGGCCGGATACGGCCAGGTGCCGGTGGTGAGCCTGAATTTCTCCGGCCTGGAGAAGGACTCCGGCTTTCCTATGACGGTGCCCTTCCTGCGCAAGCTCCTGGCGGTCATTTACTACGGTGATCTGCTGGTGGCCTTGAAAGCGCAGACGGAGCCCTATGAGATCGAAAAGGGCGCCGCGGCCGCCTGTCAGGAAAAGTGGCTGGACACCATCTGCGGCTGGGTCCGGGAGGACAAGGGCTGGTCCGGCCGGGAGGTCAAGACCGCCATGCCGCAGATCGCGGCGGATTTCGCTGCCATTCCCGTCCGCCGGGTGCCGAAGGTAAAAGTCGGCGTGGTGGGTGAGATCTACGTAAAATACTCCCCGCTGGGCAACAACGACCTGGAGAAGTTCCTGGCCACCCAGGACTGCGAGGTGAACCTGCCGGGCCTCATGGGCTTTGTGCAGTATTGCATCTACAACCTCTCCGACAATGCCCGGCTGTATGGCGGCACTTTTGTGGAAAAGCATGTCTCCGACGTGCTGCTGGCCTTTATTGAGAGCATGGAAAAGGTGATGATCGCTGTCCTGAAGGACAATGGCTACCACGCGCCGCTGCCCTTCAAAGAGCTGGTAAAACTGACGGATGGCCTCATCTCCACCGGCGACAAAATGGGCGAGGGCTGGCTCCTTACCGCGGAGATGGCGGAGCTTATCCGCGCCGGCTATGAGAATATCATCTGCGCCCAGCCCTTTGGGTGCCTGCCCAACCACATCTGCGGCAAGGGCATGATCAACAAGCTCCGGGAGCTGTATCCCCAGGCCAACATCACGCCCATCGATTATGATCCCAGCGCCACCCGTGTCAATCAGGAGAACCGCATCAAGCTGATGCTGGCGGTGGCCCGGGAGCGGCTGGCTGAGCGGCAGCAGGAGGACGGCGGCGAAGCCGCCCCCGCCAAGGACGCGGTTTTGGTATGAAGGCGTTGGTGCTGATGGGCAGCCCCCGGAAGGGGGGCAACACCGCCGCGTTGCTGGCGCCCTTTTGTGAGGAACTGCGGGCCGGCGGCGCGGAGGTGGAGACCATTTGGCTCTATGACCGGGATATCCGTCCCTGCCTTGCCTGCCTCCGCTGCCAGGAGGACTGGACGGTGTTCGGCTGCGGCCAGCGGGACGACGGTCAGGTACTGTTCGACAAGGTGCTGGAAAGCGACCTGATCGTGCTGGCCACCCCAATCTACGCCTGGTACTGTACGCCGCCCGTGAAGGCCCTGCTGGACCGGCTGGTGTACGGCATGAACAAGTTCTATGGCCGGAAAAAGGGGCCGTCCCTGTGGCAGGGCAAGGCCATGGCCCTGCTCATGACCTGCGGCTACCGTCCGGAAAAGGGCTGCGACCTCTTTGAGGAGGGCATGCGCCGGTACTGCAAGCACTCGGGCCTTTGGTATCTGGGCAGCCACGCGGAGCGGCACCTGGGCTATGACGTGCTGTTCATGGACGCGGATAAGGAGAACCGGACTCGTGCCTTTGCCCGGGAACTGCTGGGCGCCGTTTAAAACAAGAGAAGGGACTGCTTCGTTCAGAGGCAGTCCCTTCCTGTGCTTCTTCCGCCGGAAATGATTGACGAATCCTGCTTTTGAGAGGTATAATAACATGATTTACTATGTACACGGAGGAACGGTTTATGTGGATCGCGGACAAATGGCAGGACTATGAGCTGCTGGACTGCGGCGGGGGGGAGAAGCTGGAGCGCTGGGACAAGCAGTACCTGGTGCGGCCGGACCCCCAGGCCATCTGGGAGACGCCCCACAAGCATCCCGCCTGGAAGCGGGCCAACGCCCGGTATCTCCGCTCCCAGACCGGCGGCGGCCACTGGGAGAAAAAGACCCTGCCGGAGAGCTGGCAGATCCACTACGGGGAGCTGACCTTCCAGGTGAAGCCCATGAATTTCAAGCACACGGGCCTGTTTCCCGAGCAGGCGGTGAATTGGGATTTCGTCATGGACAAGATCCGCTCCGCCGGCCGGCCCATCCGGGTGCTGAACCTATTCGCCTACACCGGCGGCGCCACGGTGGCCTGTGCCAAGGCCGGCGCCAGCGTGTGCCATGTGGACGCGGCCAAGGGCATGGTGGCCTGGGCCAAGGACAACGCCCGCCTCTCCGGCCTGGAGAACGCCCCCATCCGCTGGATCGTGGATGACTGCGCCAAATTCGTGGAGCGGGAGATCCGGCGGGGCAAGACCTACGACGCCATCATCATGGACCCGCCCAGCTATGGCCGGGGCCCCGGCGGCGAGGTGTGGAAGCTGGAGGAGAGTTTGTATCCCTTCGTGAAGCTGTGTGCCGGTGTATTGTCGGACAAGCCCCTGTTTGTCCTCATCAACTCCTATACCACGGGCCTTGCTCCCTCGGTGCTGGGCTATCTTTTGAACCTTCTGGTAGCGGAAAAATACGGCGGCCGCTGCACCTGGGACGAGCTGGGGCTTCCTGTCACAGAGACGGGCCTGGCCCTGCCCTGCGGCGCCACAGGCCGGTGGTTC
>JAETPK010000076.1 GCA_021771265.1 Oscillospiraceae bacterium | reverse complement strand
TCCCGACGTGCATTTTCTTCTGGGGTACGATTCTTTCTGGCCATATGTAAAACCTCCAATGTGGTGCTTCTATTCTACACCACATCGGAGGTTTACACAAAGTTTGGGATGGTCTCCTCGGTTGCTGTGTTTTTCATGTTTCTCTTGATGCAGCATTACACTTATGTGCCAAAGGCTACACTGCCTCCTTTCCAATATCTGCAAGTATCTGAACGCGCTTTTACAACTGTTACTCCGGATGCTCCTCCAGCCAGCGCAGAGCGCCGTAGACATAGGCCGCGGTACCCACGGGGATCGCATCCTCGTTGAAGATCACACCGGGGTTGTGCGCATCCACGGTATACCCCTCCGCCTTGCTGCCGCAGCTCAGCCGTACGAATGCGCCCGGCACCCGGGTGGTGAATTCGGAGAAATCCTCAGAGGCCATGCGCGACGGCTGAATGGCAACACCGCCGTCTCCTACCAGCTCCCGGAAGTACTCCAGCAGCGGCGCGGCCACATCCTCCGCGCAGATCACGGCGGGCAACCCTGTGGAAAATGTCACCTTTGCCGTTCCACCCAGCGTACGGGCTGTCCCCTCGGCAACTTCCACCAGCCGCTTTTTGACCGCGTTTCGCACATCCTCGTCAAAAGCACGTATCGTACCGCGCATAAAGCCGTCGCTTGGCAAAACGTTGGGAGCGCTGCCGGCACTGATGTGGCCAATGGTCAGGGCCACCGGCTCCTTCTGCGGTTTTTCACGGGTCGTAATGGTCTGGAGCATGGTGTGGATATGGCACAGAATGTTGATCGTGTCGATCCCTGTCTCCGGCCGGGAGCCGTGGCAGCCCTTGCCCTGGACCTCGATCGTGAACAGGTCC
The DNA here is from genome assembly GCA_021771265.1 of Oscillospiraceae bacterium. GTDB lineage: Bacteria > Bacillota > Clostridia > Oscillospirales > Oscillospiraceae > Oscillibacter. Next base: position 8,413 of record JAETPK010000076.1, on the reverse strand, counting down.
GTGCTGGCCAGATTAGGCCCTACGGCGGTGGACAATGTACCTGTGGGCAGGTCTGTTGCCACCAGTGTGTGCATGCCCATACAGGCGTCCACCTTTGGGTCTTCCAGTACGCCGGCGTCGACCATCTGCCTTGCCCCTTCCGCCACCTCTTCACCGGGCTGGAACACCAGCTTAACACGTCCGCGAATCTCAGCTCTGTGCGCCATCAGCAGCTTCGCCGCCCCCAGCAGCATCGCTGTGTGGATATCGTGTCCGCAGGTGTGCGCGGCGTTGGGGTCCGCGCTGGCAAAGGGAAGACCGCTCTTTTCCGGCATGGGGAGCGCATCCATGTCTCCGCGCAGCAGGAATGTCTTCCCGGGATTCCCTCCGTCGGCGATCACAACGACTCCGCCGCCTATGATCTGTGGCTCATACCCCATTGCGCGAAGCTGCTCGCAGACAAATGCCGTGGTGCGCGGCAGGTCCAGCCCCACCTCCGGATGTTGGTGGATCTCTCTTCTCCACTGGATCAAGGACTCCTTCAATCCGCATGCTTCCTGATAGATCTGATTCAATTTTTTCCCTCCCTTGAATTTTTATATTATCTATACTCTCGGCGTATAAAGGCCGATTGCCCCGCGGTCATCAGCGTTCAACGACAAGGTCTCTTATGACCCGCCCGCGCGCAGGTGTGAGAAGAAGCTCCACGGTCTCAGGGGGGACCTCCTTCGCACACGCCAGTACCGGCACACCGTCCACATTGACAACACACCTGCCGCAGGCGGCCTGGCAGCAGGAGCTATGGCGATAATATGCCAACGTGTGATCGAGATTTTGATAGATATAATCTAAAACGTTCATCACCGTCATGCTTTCGGCCAGCACCGGGACCTCATAGCTTTGGAGCCTGTCGCTTCTTTGAATCGTCACCTTCATGCCTGCTCCCTCCGAAGAATGGTGTCCGCGATGCAGTCGGCTACATTCGCAAAATTTCTGTGCTCCAACGGAAACGCAGCCGCTTTGGGGAAGCTCTTCCCGTAGACAAGCGCACCGTCTACGAGCTTTGCCGTATAGCTGAAGCAGAAATTCTCATTGTCGACCATGGGATAATCTTCTCTCAAATGACAGCCGCGGCTCTCCTTCCTGGACAGTGCGGAAAACAAGCCGACTTCGCAGCAAAGGAGCAGGTTCCTGAGGGAGACCGCGTTCAGCAGCTCCAGATTGTAGCAGCGTCCGCCGGGGGCGTACAAATGCTCTGCCCGTTCCTTTATGCGCAAAAGCGCGTCGTATGCTGTCTGCATGCGGCTGCCGTCCCGATAAAAGTTAAAGCCCTCGTCACAGATCCGCTCCAGCTCGCAGCGCAGCCCGATGGGACTTTCACCCTCTGTTCGCTCCAGCGGCTGCAGCAGCTCCCGCGCTCTTTGCTCCGCATCCTCCGGCATCCGCCGCTCATGCGCCGCCGCGTAATGCGCCGCGCTCTTTCCCGCGACTCGTCCATTGGCGACCATCTCCACCAGTCCATCCCCAGAGCGGAATGCGCCAAACAGGCCGACTGTCACCTCACCCGCGGCGTAAAGGCCAGGCACAGTAGCGGCAAACGCGGTATCGACCTTGATGCCGCCCATGCTGTATTCATTGCCCATGCCGACCATGAGCCGCTTTTTATTTGCGATCACAGCGCGGGCAAGATCCAGCAGGTCGATATGGTGATACATGTTTTTTCCGTGCCATTTTCCATACCGGGCCGCGAACGCCGCGAATCCGTCCAGGATCTCCTGGTCGCTGTATTTGGAGAAATCAAAATAAAATCTGTTGCCGTGCTTGTCCCACTTCTGATACATTCCCTTTCCGTAAAAATAACTCATCAGAAGCTTGGACACCTTCATGTCCTCAGGCGCTGGGTGATAACGCGCATCCTCCGGGTACGCCAGCTCCTGGCCGTCCAGGTCTGTCGGCACAAACGCCAGCGGAAACACGTTGGCCATGGTCATCAGGAATGGAAGCAGCGATCCCCTGAAGCGCGTTGGTTCTTGGAGGATCGGGATAAAAAGCAGGAACTCCATGTCCTTTACCTCCGCCCCGGCGCGCATGGCCATTGCGATGCCATCTCCGGTCATATCGCTGTTCGTGCATTTGAGGGAAAACGGCTGGTAGCCGCCGGTGGCCAAAATCACAGAGGCGGCGTGAAATTCGATCAGTTCCCCAGTGTACACGCGGTATCCGATCGCGCCGCACACGGCTCCGCCGCTCGTCAGCAGATCCGTGATCACCGTATCCTCAAATACCTCCACTCCGTCCGCATCCGTGCGGAGCCCGTGCTTTAAGGCACGTTTGAAGGCGCCTCCGCTGGTGAGCCACCGGCACGCCTGCGGCTTGAATTGAAACGGGCTGTTTCCGGCCTCGTCAGCCCACCGCATCACGTCACGGATGCCCAGGGGCCCTTCCTCCAGGAATTGGCGCTGCATCTCCTGATCTCCAAGCCAAAAGCTGCTGGTGACCAGTTTCTCAAACAGGGATCTCTTGGTGTATGCAAGATTTGCGTCTTCCTTGTGAAGCAGCTGCTTCGCGCTTTCGCCGTCGATGCTCAGCCCGCCGCCCACCATGATCATATTGCCGCTGTTGGCTGCCTTTCCCTTCACCGCCATCGCCACACGGGCGCCTTCGCTCCGGGCGGACACAGCCGCTGTGATGGCGGCACCGCTTCCTCCGACGATCAGCACATCTGTTTCCACAACTTCCCGCTGTATCATATCAGCATCCTCTCCATCCGCGGGTCCCGCTGTGCTCCGGGCGGAGCCCGCCGTTTTTCCGCCTGCTTATTCAGGCGTCCCGCAGGACCTCTTTATTCACAAGATGTACCTTTTCCATATCTCCCTGGATCACGTTCAAAACATCTTCCACAGACCAGAGCGACATGCGATTGAAGCTGTCCAGCGCATTGTAACCCAGGTGCGGCGTGACGATGACGTTTTCCAGCGCAAAGAGCGGATTGTCCGCCGCGGGCGGTTCCGGATCAAATACGTCCAGTCCGGCACCGGCGATGGTGCCGTTTTTCAGCGCCTCATAAAGCGCTTGTTCGTCAATGAGCTTTCCTCTGGCGCAGTTGATCAAATACGCGGACGGTTTCATTTTCGCCAAACGCTCCCCATGGATCATATGGTATCGGTCCTCGGTATAAGGGCAGTGGATCGTCACATAATCCGCCAGAGGCAACGCCAGATCCAGATCGTCGACCTTCTCCACGCCGATGGCGGTCATCTGCTCAGCTGTGACATGCGGAGAATAGCCCAGCACCCGCATGGAAAATCCAGCGATGCAGATCTGCGCGACCGCGCGTCCCACCGCGCCCATGCCGATGATCAAAACGGTCTTTTCCCGCATATCCTGTCCGGAACATTTGTTGCGGACGGAAAAATCGTGCCGGACGCGCAGCGCATGGTCCGCGTAGACCATTTTGCGTCCCAACGCCAGCATCAGCGCGATCGTCAGCTCCGCCACAGACTGGGCATTGGCGCCGGGGGTGTTCACAACGCAGACTCCGTGCCGGGTGGCGGCCTCAATGTCGATGTGGTCGTAACCCACGCCGTGGGAGGCGACGGCCTTGAGCTTCGGGGCTTTCGCAAAGATCCGTTCATCAATGACTGTATTGCGGGAGATGATCGCGGACACATCCGCCACCAGCGGCAGGGCGGACTCCACACTGGGGTCGGGTGCGTAGACGACCTCCGCCTTCTGCTCCAGCGCTGCCACGCCGGTAGGCGAGATCATTTCAGTGAGCAGTACTTTCGTGGACATTTCAATTTACCTCGCTTCCTCTTTTTTGATGAGATCTGCTTTTTCAAGTCCCCGCTGTATCCGGGCCAGGCCCTCTGCCAGTGTGGCTCTGGGGCAGGCAATATTGACGCGTTCAAACGCCTCTCCCCCATCGCCGAACTCACAGCCCTCTTCCAGCCAGACCCACCCTTCTTCCAGCAGCACGTCATGCACCGTGCGTCCTGCCGGCTTTATGGCGCTGAAATCCATCCAAACCAGATAGGAGGCATCCGGTTCCATGACCTTCACCATCGGCAGATGCTCGGACATCCATGACCGCAGATACCGGAGGTTTCCCTCCAGATATTCCAGCAGCTCTTCCAGCCAGGGCTCACCGTACCGATACGCCGCCGGCAGTGCTGTAAGGCCGAAGAGATTGGGGCGGAATATTCCGAAAGAATCCAGCATCTGCTCATATCTGGCCTTCAGTACGGGGTTTGGGATCAGCGGGATCGACGTTTGTAATCCCGCCAGATTGAACGTTTTGCTGGGGGCCAGGCAGGTGATGCTGTTCATCGCGATCTCCTGAGAGACAGATGCCAGAGGGATATGCCGCTTTCCATGGTATTTGTATACAAGATCGCAATGGATCTCGTCGGATATGATAAGGATATTGTTTTCACAGCAGATCCGGCCAAGCCGCTGCAGTTCCTCCCTGCTCCACATGCGCCCGCCCGGATTATGGGGATTGCAAAGGAAAAAGGCTTTTACCCCGGGATCTTTCGCTTTGTTTTCAAAATCTGAAAAATCGATCTCGTATCGGCCGTTTTTGATCAGCAGCTGGTTCTTCACGACCTCCACACTGTTTTTTTCCGCCGCGCCGAAAAAGTGATGGTATACAGGCATCTGCATCAGCACCTTATCGCCCGGTTTCAAAAAACCTTTGCAGAAGAAGTGGAAAAATGCCACGATCCCCGGGCTGTGGGAAAACCATTCACGCTCTGGCCGGTATCCGAACCTTCGTTCCATCCAATCACACACAGGCTCATAAAAATCGTCGGGAGCCTTTGGATAACCGAATACACCGTGTGCAACACGCGCCTGAAGCGCTTCCTTGATCTCCGGGGCGACCGCAAAATCCATATCAGCGATCCAGAGAGGAAGGATGTCCGGTTCTTCCGATCTGTCCCATTTTATACAGCCGGAGCCCCGCCGTTCGATCCTTGTATCAAAATTATAGTTCCCCATAATGGGCATACGCTCCTTTCTCAAGTTTGCTGTTTTAAAAAACCACCGCCCGCGGGCTGGTTGGTTTGATATTTGAAATGTATTATAAACTACAGATGAATCGGCAGATAGTACAAAGGCTTCCTTGTAGCAAATGTTACAGACCCGCCGCCGGGCTTCAGCAAAGGCCTTTTCTTACCGTATGCCCGTATGCAGTCTCCCCACAAATTTGTGGCAGCTGAATTTTTATGGGATATATTGAATTTCTCACCTACATAGTATATAATAAATAAAAATACATATTTGCGCTTGTGGAGAATATCTATATATGCGAAACCTCTTTCACAGTAGTCTAGACTGCATCGATATGTACAACGAGGAGCTCTCAAAGCTCATCAAATCTGTTTCTACTCCGCTGGAATTGCAGCCAGCAGAGTTATTTTCTGCGCCTTGCCTGAATCCCAAATCCATGTTTTTCATAGAAAAAGGGCGCACAAAGCATTATTTTTTCACGGAGAACGGTGCCGCGAAGGTATTGTTCTATCTGGGGCCGGGCTGGATCTTTGGGGAGACTGCGTATTTTCTTTCACAGGATACCACTTTATATTCAGAAGCCTATACGCCGTGTCTGCTTTACAAATTTGATTTTGATACCTGCGTCAAGCTGCTGCGGGACAGTCAGATATTTCGGGAAAAGTTAATGGAATGCCTTTCTCATAAAGCCTTTTTTTACCGCACAGAGATCGAAAATATCACGTTCAATTCAGCTAAGCACCGTTTAAAGGCCCTGATCTGTTCGCTGGCGGAAACTGATGCCGTCGTTGATGAACAGTGGTATCCATTAAAGGCAGCCTGTACGCATGCTGAGATGGGAGATATCATCGGGACTACACGGGTCACGATCAGCCGTCTGGTCAGCGAGCTCTCCCGGGAAAATTTCTGCCGGACCGTCAACCATCGCATTCAGGTGAACGCGGCGCAGTACTGGGATATGGTACAAAAAGAGGCGCCTGGACAGTGATCGCTGCGATATTCGCCGGCATAAACCCCGGCGGCCGAATTTTCGGCCGCCGGGGTTTATCTTTATGATGGCATCGGGGCACGATACCCCCCGGCGTACAAAGAAAGCACCCTACCCCCGCCGAGGAAGCCCCCTTGCTGAGAGAAACGAAAATGCCTGTGCGTTATACAAAAAGGACCGCCTGCTCGGCGGTCCTTTTACATATGCTCATTGCTACAGCTCCCGGTAAAAGCCAAAGGCTTCCTCGAATTTTCCCTGGGCGTAGGCAGTCACATCAGCCGTATATACTTCATACGCCGCCAGCAGCCGCTCCGCCTCCGGCGTCAATACCGCGCCTCCGCCGCCCCGGCCGCCGATGGTGGAGTCCAGCAGCTTGCAGCCAAACACGTCCTCCGCTGTGCGGATGATACGCCAGGCCTTGGAATAGGCCATCCCCATGGAGGCCGCGGCGGAGCGCAGAGACCTGTGCTCCCGCACCCGCTCCAGAAGCGTCGCGATGCCGGGGCCGAAGCACCGCTGGTTGTTATCGGTGTAAAGCCGCACCGTCAATTTCAAATGCAGTTCCTTATCCATAGAGACGCCTCCTTATGCCGCCGGCGGGGTCCTTGATGTTCTTTATTTTATCACATTCCTCCAGGTTTGCAAACAGGAGAAAATGTGGTACACTATCCAATATGAAAAAGCGCCGCTTTTGGCGTGTCAGGAGGAACGAGTATGGAAACCATCACTCTGGGCAAAACCGGGCTTCGCGTCACCAAGACCTCTTTCGGCGCCTTGCCCATCCAGCGCATTTCTCGGGCGGAGGCGGTGAAACTGGTCCGCCGGGCCGTGGACGGAGGCATCAACTACTTCGACACCGCCAACGCCTATACGGACAGCGAGGAAAAGCTGGGCGAGGCACTGGAGGGCATTCGGCAGAAGGTCGTTATTTCCACAAAGAGCGCCGGCAAGGACAAGAAAACGGTCCTCAGCCACATCGAACAGAGCCTCCGCAGTCTGCGGACGGATTACATCGACCTGTTTCAGTTCCACAATCCCGCCGTGCTGCCGGACCCCGCTGACCCGGACGGCCCCTACGCCGCCGCCCTGGAGATGAAGGAGAAGGGCTACATCCGCCACATCGGCATCACCAATCACCGCCTGGGCGTGGCCAGGGAGGCCATCGCCTCCGGCAATTTCGAGACGCTGCAATTCCCCTTCTGCTACCTGGCGTCGGAGCAGGATCTTGACCTGGTGGCACGGTGCAAAGCCGCGGACATGGGCTTTATCGCCATGAAGGGCCTTTCCGGCGGCCTTTTGAACAACGCCGAGGCCTGCTGCGCCTTTATGAGCCAGTACGACAACGTGGTGCCCATCTGGGGCATCCAGCACGAGTGGGAGCTGGACCAGTGGCTGGCACTGGCGGAGAAGGCGCCCCGCATGACACCGGAGCTCCAGGCCGTCATCGACCGTGACCGCCAGGAACTGGCTGGGAACTTCTGCCGCAGCTGCGGCTATTGCCTCCCCTGTGCCGCCGGGATCGACATTCCCCAGGCCGCCCGCATGAGCGCCCTGCTGCGCCGGTCCCCCTACCAGCAATACATGAGCGACGAATGGTACGCCAAGATACACAAGGTGGAAGAATGCGTCCACTGTGACGCCTGCAAGTCCCGCTGCCCCTACGGTCTGGACACGCCGGCACTGCTGCGGCTCATGCTGAAGGACTACGACGCATTTTACGCTGTTCATCATAACGATAAATAAGGAGAGACCAACCATGCTGTTTCAAAATGAGGAAGCCAGCTTGAAGCTGGATATCGTGAACTATGAATTTCCCGCCGACGGCGGCGACCCCACCAGCGATGACCGCAACTGGCTGGTGCTCCGCTGCACCTGGAACGATGAGGACGGCAATGTGGTGAAGGATTCCAACAGCTGCCTGCTCACCTACGAGCTGCGGGAGATGACCGCCGGCTTGAAGGTGCTGAACGCCGGTATCAAGGACTTCTATGCGAGCTCGTTTGTGGAGCCCTACTTTGAGGTGACCGCCCAGGCGGAGGAAGACGGGTTCCTGGTGGATGTGTCCTTCTACCTGCCCAACACCATGGACGGCAGCGACACCGCCGAGCTGGAGGCCCGGATGACCAAGGCGGAGATGACCGCCCTCATCGACGAGCTGGACCAGCTCTGCGCCAAATATCCGGACCGGATGTGACATGGAAACAGGGCCCCCGCCTGCGGCGGGGGCCCTGTTTCCACCTCAAAAAGTCCCGCAACCGGAAAAGTTGCGGGAAAGTTGGTTGCCAGACGGCTTGCGCAGGAGGTAAGATGCAACTGAAAAATCGGTGAAGGAGCGTGGGTCATGACCTGTGGAGAGCGTATCAGGCAGGAGCGGGAGAAGCGGAAGCTGTCCCAGGAGGAACTGGCGGAGCAGATGGACGTCAGCCGCCAGGC
>JAETPK010000075.1 GCA_021771265.1 Oscillospiraceae bacterium | reverse complement strand
TGGGGACTGGTCCCGTCCACCACGGCGCAGCGGAGCTCCGGCAGCACCACGCCGTCCAGAGAATCCGGGTCACCGGAACACCACAGGTACTCCACCGGCGTTCCGGCCGCCTCCATGGTACGGCCGATCTCTCTCATGAAGGTGTTTTTTCCAACACCAGGTCCTCCCTTCAACACCATCAAGTCATATGTATCCTCCAGGTCTACCACCTGTGAGAATAAGTTTTGAAAGCCATCACCACTGTTGGCTCCCACAAAGAAATTGGTAACGATCGCCATGTCGCATCCCCCTTGCACCATTTACCCCAGGCTATGCGGAAACAGCATGGCCTGACAGTGCTTTTGCGAAATTTTCCGCTGATTTGACCAGTCACAGATCTTTCCTTTCATTTTCAAAATCCGGTGATGCAAATATCCGATCCATCTGCTATAATGAAAAGACCACACCAAAGACAGGAGATCGGATATGGACGGCGAATACACCTCCGCATTGACAGAAGAAGAACGGGCCGCCCGGCGCAAAGCACGCATGGCAGCCCGTAAGAAAAAGCAGCAGGCCCGCCGGCGGCGGCAGCTTTTGCAGCTGTTCCCCTTTTTCCTGCTGCTGGTATTGCTCCTGGTCCTGTTGACCGCCTGGGCCTCCAATCGTGAGCTCCGGCAGGAGGAAGCGGCGAAGCCGCGGCCCCAGGCAGAACGGATGGAAGCCGCTATCCAGGAGCCGGAGACGCCGGTGATCTACACCGCCAGCGAGACAGCGGACACTGTTCAACTGGGTGAGGAGCTTCCCAGCGCCTACGCCGTGGTGGTGGATGTGGAAAACGAGACCATTCTGGCGGAAAAGGGGGCCCAGACCGTCATCAGTCCCGCGTCCATGACCAAGATTCTCACCCTTTTGGTGGCAGCCGAGCATGTCACCGATCTGGATGACACCTTTACCATGACCATTGATATCACCGACTACTGCTATGTCAACGATTGCAGCGTGGTGGGCCTGGAGATTGGGGAGACGGTCTCCGTCCGGGAACTGCTGTACGGCACCATCCTTCCCTCCGGCGCCGACGCCGCCCTTGGGCTGGCAACTTACGTAGCCGGGTCCCAGGAGGCCTTTGTGGCGCTGATGAACGAGAAGCTGGAGGAGCTGGGTCTCAGCGAGACCGCCCACTTCACCAACTGCGTGGGGCTTTACGACCAAGCCCATTATTGCTCCGTTTACGACATGGCCATGATTTTGAAAGCCGCCATGGAAAACGGGCTGTGCCGGGAGGTGCTGAACGCCCGCACTTATGAGACTGTCCCCACGCCGGAGCATCCAAAGGGGCAGGTCCTTTCCAACTGGTTTTTGCGACGCATTGAGGACAAGGATACCGGCAGCATCGAAGTCATCGGCGCCAAGACCGGCTATGTGGCCCAGTCCGGCAATTGCGCCGCCAGCTGCGGCCGGGACGCGGAGGGCAGAGAGTACATCTGCGTCACCGGAAACGCGTACAGCTCCTGGCGGGCCATTTACGACCACGTGGACCTGTACAGCAAGTACTGCAATTAAAAAAAGCCCGTCCGCACAGTCGTGCCGGACGGGTCTTTTTTTAATATCCTCGCTTTTTCAGGTCTGCCACAAGGTTTACGTAAAACTCCCGCACATCGAAGCCAGGGATATTTTCCCGGTTCAGATCCACCACGTCACCGTGGGAGATGCCCCGCTTCCCCGCCGGCTCCAGCAGGGTGAACCTCGTGCCCCATTTGGCGGAGTCCACAGACACCAGGCCGTCGTTTTTTCCGTCAAAGTGCTTGACCACAGGATAGGTGGCGTTCAGAGGGAACTTCCCGTGGCGGGCCTTTCCGCAATAGGACATGACGCTCTCGTAGACCACGCCGGGCATGTCGGGGGTGGTCTCATTCCGGGCCAGACAGGCGCTCTCTGTCAGGTCTGCTACGGCCGCCAGGAAATCCGGGTTTTCATCACCCAGCTTTTTCATAGTGCTGTTATAGGCGGCGGCGACCTTCTGTCGGGCATGCTCCGGGACCTTGTTCAGCAGATGCTCCGCGTAGATACATCCCCGGTGCGGGGTGTTGATGGTGGTGAGCGTCGCCACATAAGGAGCGCAGCCGGCATGGGCAATAGCCGCCCGACTATCCAGTCCGCCCTTGGAGTGGGCAATGATATTCACCTTTTCGCAGCCGGCCTCGTCGAGGATGGCCCGGATGCGGGCAGCCAGCTCCTTCCCGCTGTCCTCCACAGAAGCGGCGGACTGCTGCTGGCCGTAGTAAACCGCGGCGCCGTTGCGCTTCAGCTCCTTAGGGATGCGGCCCCAGTAGTTGAGATAGCGGAAATCCCGGAAAAACACACCGTGGACCAGGAGGATGGGGTATTTCGTCTTGCAGACCTCGCTCTCCGCCCGGACCTCGTCCAGCTCCCACTTTTCCGTTTCAAATTCCACCTCATCAGAGGCGATGCGGATAATTTTTGTTAAGTACCAGATGTTCAGGAAAGGGATCCAGCCGCAGAGGACCGCCAGGATGCGGTGCTTGATGCCCAGTTGTACAGAAGTTATGTAAACTCTGATCATACCGTTCCAGAAGAGGATTGCTTCCAGTACCAGCGCTTGAAGGACACTGAACATACAGATGACCACAATGATGCCGTCACCAAATCCGTCCGCTCCCGGTATAATCAGTGAGAGCAGCTGCCACAGGAACGCCGCCTGTACAACCACAGTAACCGTGGCTGTTATGAGAAACAGGCGCAGCAGCTCTGTGCCATCTGCCAGCCGCCGAATCCGTTTCGTGGATTCATTTTTGGCCCTTGGAAAAAAATTGATAACGGCAAACGAGGCCAGGCTGATGAAATAAAAGGTGCCTCCCACCCTCACCGGAAACAGGGTGCAAAGGGGAAAATAATTTGCCGCCGCCAGTAACAGCAAAACATTGACTGCCCTTCGTATGAGTTTCACAGAAACACCTCGTTCTCCTTCGGCTCTTGAAAGTTCTGCTCCAGCATCTTCACATGGGACAAAAATGCCTCATCATCAAAATATTTGGCCTGCTTTGTGCATTTACGGACACAGGCCTGGCACTTGATGCAGGTGCCGGGGACGCTGGATACATCCGCTGGATCAATGGCGCCCATGGGACAGAAACGGGCACAGGCGCCGCAGCCATTGCACTTGGCCAGCTTTGTCTTGGGCTTGGCTTTCAGGAATTTGGCAGGCTGGCCGTCTGTGCCCTTGGGAACATAATAGGGTTCGGCCGGATCGCCGGGGACCTGGACAGGTTCAGGGATATCTGTTAAGCTATTTACCTTGTCAGCAATTTGCTTTGCGAACGCCTTCATCTCAAACTGGTCGCTCCAGCCGGGACGGCCGTAGGCCAGCTCGTCAGTGAATGCATGGCGGCCCACAAAGGCACCGGCAGCCACGGTATGGAATCCGTCTCCCTCTAAAACGGCGCACAATTCCGCCAGGGAATTGTCGTAATTCCGGTTACCAAAGGTAACAACCGCAACTGCCAGGGCACCGTTTCCATGAAGGCGGGACTGAAAGTCCGGCAGCAGCTTATTAGGCATCTTGCCGGCATACGTCGGTGTGCCCACCACCACAAGGTCTCTTTCTGTAAAGGAATATTCCTTTTCACGTTCAACAGGTCTTGTAAAGCTGAACTGTTCCAAGGGCAAACCCAGTTTCGCCGCCAGTTCCGCGCCGACGGTGTCCACCGCCCTGGCCGTGTTGCCGGTGGCGCTGTAACAAAGTGTACAAACCCTCTCCAATTTCATGAAATTCCCTCCTTTGTAACAACAGGCACCCTGTGGCGCAGGGTGCCTGTTTCTGGTTCTTCCGGTTCCGTTAAAGGGAAAAATCCGCTTCGTTCAATTTGTCGGTGTCCAGGGACGCGGGGCGAGGCGGCACCCGTTTCAGGGGGTCGTATTGGAAGGACCGGCAGTGGTCTTCCACCTTCATGATGCCCCGCTTCACGCAGGCCACCTCCCGCTCATTGATCTGCTGGCCCCGCTGGCAATAGGCGCAGCGGGGGTCCATATCCTTGCGAAAGAGTTTCAAACCTTCCCCCTCCATTCTCCCCCGCTTACAGGGTGTAAAGCCGGACCTGCTCATCCTCCACGGTGGCCTTCACCTGGGTGATGGGCGTCTCATAGCTGTCAATGATCTTTGTGGCCATAGGGTCCTCCACCTCTTTCTGGATGGTACGGCGCAGGTTCCGGGCACCATAGGTCAGAGAGTAGGACTTGTGGGTCAACCAGGCCACCAGGGCGTCATCATAGGTGAAGGTAATGCCCTTCTCCTTCAAAGAATCCGCCAGCTCGTTCAGCATGATGCGGGCAATGCTCTGGAAGTGTTCCTCTGTCAGCCGGTTGAAGCAGATGACGGCGTCCACCCGGTTGATGAACTCCGGCCGCAGGAACTGCTGCAAGGCCTTCATGGCCCGCTCCTGGTCCTGCTGGCTGACGGAGCGGTCAAAGCCCACAGTGCCCTCCTTGGTGGCGCTGCCGGCGTTGGAGGTCATGACGATGATGGTGTTTTCGAAGTTCACCTTGCGGCCGTGAGCGTCGGTAATCTCGCCGTCATCCAGAATTTGCAGCAGCACATTCAGCACATCGGGGTGGGCCTTTTCGATCTCGTCGAACAAAATGACGGCATAGGGCTTGCGGCGGATCTTCTCCGTCAGCTGGCCCGCCTCGTCATAGCCCACGTAGCCGGGAGGAGAGCCCACGATGCGGGAGACGGAGTGCTTCTCCATAAATTCGGACATATCCAGCCGGATGAGGGCATCCGGGGTGTTGAACAGGTCGCAGGCCAGCTGCTTCACCAGCTCCGTCTTGCCCACGCCGGTGGAGCCCACAAAAATGAAGCTGACAGGCTTATGCTTCGGGGAGATACCCACCCGGTTGCGGCGAACGGCGGCGGCCACGGCCTCGATGGCCTCGTCCTGACCGATGATGTGGCTTTTCAGCCGCTGCTCCAGCTGGGAGAGCCGCTGGAACTCCTGCTCCCGGATACGGGAGGCGGGGATCTTTGTCCACAGCTCAATGACGTGGGCCAGATTCTCCATGGAGAGCTGAGGGTCTCCCTTTTCACACAGGGCGGTCAGCTCCGTCGTCAGCTGCAGCTCCCGGCTCTTGAGGAAGGCCATGCGCTCATAGTCCGGCTCACCGCCCTCCTGCTGCTTTTCCTCCAGCATGGTGCGCTCTTTTTCATAGTCGTCCAGTTCCCGCTGGAGCTGCATCCGCCGGGAGATGTCCGGGTCCTTTAGATTCAGGTCGGAGCAGGCTTCGTCGATCAGGTCGATGGCCTTGTCCGGCAGGAAGCGGTCCGTGATGTACCGCTCGGACAGCAGCACCGCCTGGCGGAGAATGCCATCGGAGATCTTTACACCGTGGAACTTCTCATAGTTGGGAGCCAAGCCCTTCAAAATGGCGATGGAGTCCTCAATGGAGGGTTCATTCACCGTCACCGGCTGGAAGCGGCGCTCCAGGGCGGTATCCTTTTCGATGGATTTGCGGTACTCATTGAAGGTGGTGGCGCCGATGACTTGGATCTCCCCCCGGGAGAGGGCGGGCTTGAGGATATTGGCGGCGTTCATGCTGCCCTCCGCGTCGCCGGCGCCCACGATGTTGTGGACCTCGTCGATCATGAGGATGATATTGCCCAGGCGCTTCACCTCGTCAATGAGGCCCTTCATGCGGCTTTCGAACTGGCCACGGAACTGGGTGCCCGCCACCAGAGCCGTCAGGTCCAGGAGGTAGACCTCCTTTTCCCGCAGCTTGAAGGGCACGTCGCCATTGACGATCCGCTGGGCCAGACCCTCGGCAATGGCCGTCTTGCCTACGCCGGGCTCGCCGATGAGGCAGGGGTTGTTCTTCTGCCGGCGGTTCAAAATCTGCACCACCCGCTCAATTTCCTGGGTCCGGCCGATGACCGGGTCCAGCTTGCCGTCCTTGGCCTTTTGAGTCAGGGAGATGCAATAGTTTTCCAGATACTTCCGCTTCCCGCCCTTGGCGTCCTTGCGGCCGTCCTTCTCCCGGCCGCCCCGGGCACCGCCGGAGGGGGATTCGTCACTACCACTCTCCCGGCTGGCGTCACCGCTGGAAAACAGGCGGTTCAAGAAGGGGAAAGTGGCCGTCTTGCCGTCTTCCTCCTCTCCGCCGTCTTCTTCGTCACCGCCGGGCAGGTCCTCGATATTCTCCACGCCGTTAAAGGCCTGCATCATCTCGCTGTTGAGGGTCTCCAGATCCTCGTCCGAGATCCCCATCCGCTTCATCATGTCATCCACCTGGGGCAAGCCCAGGTCCTTGGCACACTTCAGGCACAGGCCCTCGTTGACCGTTTTATCGCCGTCCAGCTTGGAAATGAACACCACAGCGACGTTCTTTTTACATCTTGAGCAAAGTGTAGGCTGCATCGTATACCTCCGAGTTTATTGCAAATGAGACAGCACGCTCAGCGGCGTGTTCTCTGTAAAAATACGCAGGATATGGGCCTCCGCCAAGGCGTCTGATTCAAAGGAGACTCCCAGGCGCCGCAACACCCAGACCGCCAGAAACAGCAGCAGGGCGCCTTCCACCAGCCCCACGGCGGCACCGCCCAGGGTATTGAGCCCCCGCAGCAGCGGCAGCTTCAAAACCAGGTCCATGGCACCTATGAGCACCTTCATCAAAAGCAGCAGCGCCGCGAAGGAGAGAATGTACAGGGTCCCGTAAATAAACGACCGGGCCATACTCTCCACCACCGCAGCGGCAATAGACGCGCCGGTATCACGGACCTTTTCCTGGACCTCCTCCGCCAGCTGGCTTCGAACCTCGTCATCCAGACCGAGGAGCGCCAGCAGGTCCTGGATGGCCGAGGGGTCCTCCGTGTCCGCCTCCGGCATCTGTACGCCAGAGCCCGCCGACTGAACAGCCATGGCGCTCTCCACTTTTTCCTCGATACGTCCGGCGATCAGGGGCGTCACCACCTTCGTCACCGGTGGGGTGAACGTGGCGGCGATGATGCCGGCGCCCACCAGGGCCACCACAACGGCCAACAGGCCGGACAGCGCCCGGAACAGGCCCCGCTTTCCGCCGTAGACGGCAAAGCCCAGCAAAACCGCCGCGACAACGATATCTATTATAGCAGGTGTTGTCATACTTGCCTACCTTTCCTCCTGTAAACGTTTTGTAAACACCCGGCCAATGTTCCCCTTTTAAGGCAGAAACAGCCGCGCGGACTCCGACGCCACCAGCAGCGCGGAGCCATCGGTGCGCACCAGAGCCTCCTTGGCGTAGCCGGTGCCCTTCAATGTTGCATATGCCTGGAGGTCCGGATTATAGACCACCAGACTGTCCGTGTACAGCACGGCGATATAGCGGCCGGCGGCGGAGATGCTGAGGACCTCCTCATGGACATCCAGAGAGGCCAGCTCCTCTCCGTCGGTCCCCACCGTCACCAGACGGCCCACACTGCCAGACTGATAGCGGTTCAGCAGCAGCACGGTGTAGCCGTCGCCGCCGCAGTCATATTCCCGCAGATAGGCGCCGCCGTAGGAATACTCCCCGCCGATCTGACCGGAGGCATCCGCAATGGTCAGCTTGTTGTCGGAAACCGCCACCAGCTTCCCGCTCTGCTGGGTGATGTTCATGACCAGACCGTCCCGCACGCTGTAATTGGCCACAGGCTCTGTCTGTGTCAGGTCATAGAGCACGATATTGCTGACAAAGGTGCCATCCTCCTGGCCCAGCGTCACCGCCGCGAGATAGGCGCAGTCATCCGTCACACAGGCATCAGACACAAAGCGCCGGGAGGAATTGAAATCAAACACCTTTTCCATCTTGGCGTTATAGACGGACACGCAGCCCTTATAGTTCTGCTTTTCCGCCGTCACCGCCAGCCAGCCCTTGCCATTGAGGGCGGCGGCAATGAGAGGTTCCTCCTCGTCCATTTGAAACGAGGCCACCTCCCCCTTTTCATCCAGCACATACAGCTCCCGGCCGCCCACATCGTAGGCCACGGCCCGGCCGCCGCTGGTGGCCAACGCCGGCGCCTTCATCTGGACATTGGCGGACCAGAGCTCCTCGCCCCCCTGTCCCAGCAGCTTCAGCGATGTATCCGACAGCACCACCAGGGTGTCTCCCAAGGCGGCGAAGCGGTTGCTGGAGGAGGCGTCATAATTGTATCCAGCGTCGCCGCTGGTCTTTTCCTCCCGGCTGTACGAAAAGTAGCGGCGCAGCACGTCAAAGCCGGTGCCGTCCCGGTAGGCCGCCACCAGCACCACCCCCAGGACCACCACCAGCGTCAGCAGAAACAGCACAATACCCGGCAGCTTCCGCCGTTTTTTAGGCTTCCGCTCCTCGCCGTCGTCGTCATTCCAAATGTCTTTCGTTGTATCAGCCATTGTTCAGTCGCTCATCCTCATACCAAAGTTTCGTCAGGTACAATCCCCCGGGCGGCACCGTGGGTCCGGCGGCGGTACGGTCCCCGCTCTCCAGAATGGCGGGAATATCCTCCGGGGCAAATTTCCCCTCCGCCGCGTACAGCACCGTGCCGGTGATGGCACGGACCATGTTATACAAAAAGCCGTTGGCGCAGACCTTCAGTTCCAAAAGGTCTCCGTTCCGGGCTACATCGCAGTAATAGATGGTGCGGACGGTGGACTTGGTCTCCGTCCCCACGGAGCGCACCGCCCGGAAATCGTGGGTGCCCACGAACATATGGGCCGCCCGGTCCAAAAACGCCTCGTCCAGGCGCTTGGGATAGAAATAGGCTCGGTTAACATAAAATGGATTTTTAAACCGGGAATTGTAGATGCGGTAGGTGTATTCCTTTTTCAGGCAGGAGCCGATGGCGTTGAAGCCCTCCGCCACCTCATAGGCCTCCTTCACGGCGATATCCTCCGGCGTGTGGGTGTTGACGGCGAAGGGCAGCCGCTCCACGGGGATGCGGCTCTCCGTGCGGAAATTGGCGATGTAATGCTCCGCATGGACGCCGGCGTCCGTGCGGCCGCAGCCGGTGAGGTGCACCGGAGCGCCGGTGATCTGCTCAAGGGCCTTTTGCAGCGTCTCGCAGACGGTGACGGCGTTTTTCTGCACCTGCCAGCCGTGATAGGCGGTGCCGTTGTACATGAGCTTCAAGGCGATATTGCGCATAGTCGGTAAAACTCCTTATTCCGGCCAGGTCAGGGCAGGATATCGGTCCGCCGCCAGCTTCGGCGCTCCCTCAACTTTTCCGCCGGAAGTGATCTTCCACCGGCCATAGGTAAATTCATAGGCCACACCGTCGGCGTCCCGGCAGAAGAGCGTGATCCGCACGGTGTCCTCTGCCTTGCAGGGCACCTCCAGGTCTCCGGTACTGTAAAGGCCGCTGTCCGGGTCCCATTCTCCCGGGACCGCCTGCACCAGGGCGCCGCCGCAGTAGCCTCTCAGCTCCACCGTGCCGCTGCCGCCTTCCATGCCTGCCACATCCAAATCATAGACCCGCGTGGTCAGCACGCCGTTCTGGAATCCCAGCGAGCCCTCCTGATACTTCGGCCCGACCCGCCAGCTTCTCCGGACCCGCACCGGCAGAAGTGTGAAAATGTCTTCATAGGT
>JAETPK010000074.1 GCA_021771265.1 Oscillospiraceae bacterium | reverse complement strand
GGCGCCGCTGCCGGCGCCCCGCTCCTGCATAGGGCGCAGTCCTTTTCGTGCGCGAGGCAGCTGCCGTCACTTGCAGCAGCCCTTCGCGTCCTCGTAGTTTTCCGGCATGCGGACCGTGTTGGGCGGGAAGAATTCTCCCACCGGGAAGGCAATGTTCCGGAACACGCAGCAGGGGTCCACGTTGCCGCTCTCTCCGCTGTTGCAGGAGCACTCCTTGTCGGGCATGCAGTAGTCGAACACCGGCACCAGCAGCTGGGAATCCCGCTCCAGGCGGACGATGGAAAACTGGCCCAGGGTCACGTAGATGCGGCGGGAATCGTCTCCGCTGGAGAGTTCCCCGTCAAAGCAGCTGTTGACGAAGGACGGCACCTCGCACAGGTCGCAGTCGCAGTCCCGCTTGCCGCAGCAGTCCAGGATGCGGGCGTCCAGCACGATGGGGTCCACGGCCTCCACCACTGCCACCGGGGCGTTGGCCCGGCGCATCATCTGGATATCTGGCTCGCCGGTGCGCATCTCAGAAGAGAAGATCTTGGCGTTGCCCTCGCTGCCGAACAGGATGACCCGCTTGTCGAACACGCACAGGCCCTCCACGGTGACAGGCGCCGGACAGCTGAGATACGCCTGGAGATTCACAGCGTAGAAAAACCGCATATCCACGGTAAAGAATCCCCGGTTGAAGCTGACGGGCTCCACATCCACATACACGTACAGCAGCCGGGCGGTGCCGCCCTTCACAGACAGGGCGTGGTTGATGACATCCACATATTGCATTTTTGGATAGAACCGCAGATCCTCCACACAATCCTTGTCACGGCAGGAATCATAGATTTTTCGGGTATGGATACAGACTGCCTCCCGGACGCCGTCGCAGTCCGAAATAGGCCCGGGCATGACTTTATCGGGCATGGTGATACCTCCTAATAAGTAACTGGATGAAAGCATGGTGTCTTTCAATCCAGTGTATGCCGGATCGCCGGGATGGTGCGGAAAGCGGCAGGCCTTCCAAAAACCGAGACGGGCATTGACCGCCCGTCTCGGTGAGAAATGTCACTTCCCCGCGCCGGTGCCCTGCTCCTCCAGCAGACGGAGATAGTGGTTGGCCTCCCGCAGCACATGGTCGGCCAGCAGCGGCAGGATGATGGAGCGGATGCGGCAGGCCTCGATGCCCTCCACACCCGCCTGCTTGAAGTCCCGGAACTTCCGGGTCAGCTCCAGGGCACCGCCGGGCATGGCGGCGTCATTGGCCGCCGCGGAAGCCGCCAGCAGCCGCTTGTAATCCCCCGCGAAGCCGTCGGCAGTCTCGATGAGCGCGTCCTCTCCCGGGTCCAGCAGGCCCCGGATGAACAGGGCGTGCTCCATCATGATCTGGTTCCAGAACAGCTCGCCGTCACGAAGCTCCTGGCGGCAGCGTCCGCCCCGCCCCTCCAGGCGAAGCAGATGGGCCCGGTAAAGCCGTGCTTCCCGAAGAATGTGCTCCAGCAGCAGCGGATAGTTAGCGGTAAACAGGCAGCAGCTATGGACGCTGCGCAAAAGCCGCTCCTTAAAGGCGATCAGCCCCTCCACCAGCCGCAGCCCGTCCCGGTTCAGCTGCCGCACCTGTCCCATCAGAGTCCGGGGGATGCGGGTCTCGTCGCCGCTTTTCAGCGCCGCCAGCCGGGCGGTCAGCTGCCGGTCAATGGCAATGCCGGTGAGCTTTTGAGTCTGGCTCTCGGCCAGGTCCGTAAACTCCGTGACCAGCTCCCCGGACGCCAGCACCCGGCAGCGGACAACGCAGTCCCCCAGCGCCGCCGCCCGGGAGAGCAGCGCCTCAAACCCCCGCAAAAAGCGCTCGGCCTCCGCCGCCAGGTCTGTGTTAGGCGGTAAAAAGCCGGCTTTCAAAAACAGTGCATGCTCTTTCATGATCCTGGCGAAAAACAGATGCTGCTCCAAGGAGCCAACCATATACTCCCGCGCCTGGTCCATCGCAAATGCGCCTCCTCACAATGATATACGGTAAACCAGTATATGCCGGCGGGACAGGAGCGGTCTCGCTTCCGGGTGTCAGACGTTTTGCCAGGCGCTATTCCCCCTTCAAGCCACCTGTGGCGGGGTTGTCCAGCAGCTCTCCCTCCTCTGTGAACCGGGAGCCATGGCAGGGGCAGTCCCATGTCCG
Source organism: Oscillospiraceae bacterium (assembly GCA_021771265.1). Taxonomy (GTDB): domain Bacteria; phylum Bacillota; class Clostridia; order Oscillospirales; family Oscillospiraceae; genus Oscillibacter. The sequence continues at coordinate 7,656 of JAETPK010000074.1, read as the reverse complement.
CTCCCGGGGATTCCACTTCAGGGCGCAGCCCATGTGGGGGCACCGGGGCTTTGACACGGTGAGCAGGCTGGCGGTGGCCTCCGTCAAGTTGGCCAGCAGCTGGGGCCGCAGCATTGTCCGGGCGGGTGAAAACACCGCCGCGTAGGGATTTTGCTTTCCCTGGACCAGGTCACTGAGGACCATGGCCGCCACCATGGAGCCCGTCATTCCCCACTTGTTGAAGCCGGTGGCCACATACAGTCCCGGCGTGTGCCTGCCGTATTGGCCGATATAGGGCACTCCATCCAGCGTCATGCAGTCCTGCGTCGCCCAGCGGCACGTTTCCCTGGCGTTTGGGAAATATTGCCGGGCAAAAGCCTCCAGCGCCGCCCAGCCGCCTCCCGGCTTTCCGGTGCGGTGTCCGCCGCCGCCCAGCAGCAGCCAAGGGCCGTAATTCCGCAGGGAAATGCCGTTTTCCGCCGCGTCCAGGTACATGCCCCGCACATCCATGGCCCCCTCCAGGGCCAGCACATAAGAGCGGTGCTGATACAGCTTCAGAAAATATCCCCCGTGCTTGTTCAGCAGCGGAAAGTGGGTGGCCACGATGATGTGTTTGGCCCGCACGCGGCCATGGTCCGTGACCACGGTGTTCTTTTCAAAGGCCCGGGCCGCTGTGTGCTCGCGGATGGGCAGGTCCCGGGCCACTCCCGCCGCCAGCTTCAGCGGGTGAAACTGCCCCTGCCCCTCAAAGCGGATGGCGCCCGCCGTGGGAAAGGGCAGCGGCACGCGGTCCGCGAAGGCCGCGGGAATGCCCAGCCGCTCCAGCGCCGCCAGCTCCGCTTGCAGGGCTTCCGGCCGGTCCAGGGCATAGACGTAGGAGGGCTTTTCCGCAAAGTCACAGGGAAAGGCCTTGGCCAGCTGCCGGTAGCGCCGCAGGGCCGCCTCATTGGCTTTCCAGTACAGGCGGGCCGCCTCCGGGCCGAACTGCCGCTCCAGCTTTCCGTAAAGGAGGCCGTGCTGAGACGTGATCTTCGCCGTCGTGTTCCGGGTGACCCCGCCGCAGATGGTATCCGCCTCGATCAGCAAACAGTCCGCCCCTGCCTGGGTCAGGGTATAGGCGCACAGGATGCCCGCCAGTCCTCCGCCGATGATCAAAACGTCGGTCTGCGTATCTTGCTCCAGCGGGGGAAAAGTGGGCAGGGCGGTATCCGCCCAGAGAGAGTCCATCATATTCATCACCTTCCCTAGTATGCGCGGCGGCAGGCGGGCTCATGCGGAGCCGCGCAAAAGGATGCCCACGGCGGCAGCGGCGTCTCCGTAAAACAGCAGCCCCTCCGTATGACGTAAAGCATACGGAGAGGCTGCTTATGGGAATTTATCAAATTTTTTACCGCTTCCAAATGCCGCCGTGGTAACAGATATATTGGCCGCAGTGAAATTGAACGATCCGTTCAAGAGAGCTCTGTGCCGCCCTTCTGTCAAGGCAAAATTCCGGATTTGCAAGCGCCAATCGATTTTCCTCGATCACCGCGGCATCCCCGGTGATCATATACGCATTGTCCAACGCCCTGATGGAGATATGCCCCGGCGTATGTCCGGGCGTCTCCAGGATCTCGCAGCCGCCGCACCAGTCAAACCGGTCGCCGGCGGAAAGGGTCTCATCGACGGAAACCGGCCGGAGGCGTCTGAATCTGTCGCAAAATTGCTCTCCAAACGCTTTTTGGTCATCCGGAAGCTGGTCCTGCAGCGCTTCGCCCTGCTGAAGGCGCAGATTTTTCAGTTCCCCGGAAATATAGGGCGCTTCCGCGGGGGAGGCGCTGATCCGGATGGCGGGATACATTTTCTTTAATTCAGCGGCGGCCCCCATGTGGTCGTCATCCTGGTGGGTCAAAACCAACCTGGTCAGGGCATCCGGCTGGATGTCATGCAGACGCAGCTGCTCCTCCAGCATGCCCAGGGAACCGGGATACCCGCAGTCCACTAAGACAACCTCATCCTTCCCGAAAAGCACGACGGGGAAAAGATGTTGCTCCACATCACCGAATTTGTACTTCAAATCGAGTATTTCGCAGCTTCTGCCCATGGCTGTCTCCTGCTCTCAGCTATTGATTTTCTGTTACTCATAGGACAGCTGGCTGGTCTTGGGACTCATGATGCACACATAGCTGCTGCCCTGTCCCATGGTCAGCGGCGCGCCGTCCTCCAGGGTGTAGACGAACTGGCTGTTCCGGTCCGCCTTGCTCCACCGGATGGCCACGGCCCTGCCGCCACAGAAATACGTGCCGTCGCCGCTGCCAGTCAGCCGCACCGTCAGCCGCCCCGCCTTATCGCCGGGGATGACGGAAATCGCTGTCTCCAGCACCAGCACGTTGGTGACGCCCACCTGTTCCCCGGTATTTCCGTCGGTATAGGCGCCGCCGTACTGGCTCACCAGATATTTGCCGGTCTCGCTGTCATAGTCGAACTTGCCGGTCTTGTAATTGGAAAACTTCAGTGTCACATGCTCCGCCGGATTGCCGCCGGCGGGCGTTCCGTCCTCGGCAAAGGCCTGGGTGTATGCATATCCGTCCTTGTGCTCCGTGCGGAAATGGCCTTCGGCATATTCCAGGATCTTCTCGCCGGAGGTCACCAGGGTGTGCTCATAGTCCATGGTCTTCCGGCGCTCGGCGTCCCGCCAGAAGATCTTGGCGTCGCTGCCGCCGTTGACGCCGTCCATATTGTCCACGCCCCAGGCAGGAATATCCTTATAGGCGTCCGGACTGCCGCCGGCGTGGACATACAGGGCGTCATGGCCTAGGGCCAGCTCCAGATAGTAGGGCCGGGCGGAGCGGACGCTGCCCAGGGTGCCCACCCCCTCCAGGGACTGATACACCCCCAGCATCCGGGTGATGCCGCCCTCGGCGGGGACCTCGTAAATGATATCCGCCTGGCTGACGCCCAGCTGGGGCTGAGCGGCCTTCAGGTTGTTGAGCATGACAGCCACAGGACGGTCCTGCTCGTATTCCGGCTCCATAGGCTCCCCCGTCAGGGGATTGGTGCCCGCTGGGACATAAGGCTCCGGTTCCGGTTCAGGCAGCGGTTCCGGCTCCGGCTCCGTCACAGGCTCCGGTTCCATGACCGGCTGCGCCGGCTCCTCCTCTTTTCCGCATCCCGCCAGGGAGACCGCCAGTATTGCCGCCAGAAGCATTGCCAGAAACCGCTTTTTCATAGGGCCGCCGCCTTTCGTATGATGGTCAATTTCATGATACCAGCGTCTTCCAGGGCCGTCAAGCAAAATCCGACCTTTTTCGTTTTTCCACTGTACAAACCGCCACCAGATGCGGTATACTGTATGTAGATTTGAAACAATATCTGGAGGTGTATGCATATGGCAGGCCGGGGCTTTATCCACGACAAGCTGGAGATCAAGTTCCTCATTCTCTATATCACCGCCCGGGTCATCGAGCCTATCCCCTTTGACACGGTGCTGGACCTGACGATGTGCGATGACGGCGTGGACTATTTCGACTTTTCCGAATGTCTCAACGACCTGGTGAAAACGGAGCATCTGACCTTGTCGCAGGACGGGATGTACGCCATCACGGACAAGGGCCTTCGGAACAGCCGCATCTGCGAGTCCTCTCTCCCCTACTCCGTCCGGCTCCAGTGTGACAAAAACCTGGCCACCTGCAACCGCAAACTGCGGCGGAAAAGCCAGGTGCGCTCCTCTTGGGAAAAGCGGCCCAACGGCACCTATACCGTCAGCATGGCTCTGGACGACGATACCGGCAGCATTATGGATCTGAAGGTCATGGCCCTGCAGGAGGAGATGGCCGCCATGCTGGCGGAGCGGTTCCGCAAGGCGCCGGAAAAGCTGTATGGCGAGATCATGAACGTGCTGCTCAGCGATGGACAGGACATGAAGAGCGAGAAGTGAAAAAGCACCGCCCCGGACAGCTGTCCGGGGCGGTGCTTTTCACTTGACCACCACATTTTCCTCTCCCAGGGTCTCTCTCGCCTCCTGGAGAAGGGCCTCGTGGAGCAGGACCCGGGCGGCAAATACCTTGCGGGTATCCGCCATGACCATTTTCACCGGGGTGGTGCCGGGAAACATGCTGAACACCAGCTTCATATGGCGGATAGCGGGATGGTCCAGGCTGGGGAATTTCAAATACAGCACTTGGTGCTTTTCCGGTGGGCGCTCCTCCGCCGGGCCGCTTTCTCCCGACAACGGATAGACGGAGTCGCACATGATCTGGGGGGCCTTCTCATCCCGGACGGACAGCCGCCCCTTCACCACCACCGCCTGGTTTTCCCGCAGATAGGCGCCGCAGGCGTCCAGCACCCGGGCAAAGCACAGCAGCTCCATGGAAGCGGTGTCATCCTCCACGGTGACATAGGCCATGAGGCTGTTGTTTTTCGTGGTCTTGGTCTTGCTGGAGGTGACCACGCCGCAGATGGTGATCCGCTGGCCGTCGGAAAACCGCTCCGGCCCGCCCTCCTGGGCAAAGTCCTCCAGAATGGAGCCGATGGTGGGAGCCCGGAGCCTGCGCACCTGGTCCCGGTACTGGTCCATGGGGTGGCCGGACAGGTACAGGCCCGTGGTCTCCTTCTCCATATTCATGAGCTCCTGGGGCGTGAACTCCGGAATATCAGGCAAGGGGATCTCCTTCACAGGAGCTGCTCCGCCGCTGGTGCCCGCCGCCATAGAGAAAAAGTCCATCTGTCCCTCCAGGTTTTTCCGCTGCTGGTCCGCCACGGAGTCCATGACCTTTTCATACACCTGGATCAGCTGGGACCGACGGGCACCCAAGGAGTCGAACGCGCCGGAGCGGATGAGATTCTCCACCGCCCGCTTGTTCATGTCGCTGCCGTTCATCCGCTGGCAGAAATCCGTCAGGGAGGTGAAGGGGGCGCTCTCCCGCTCTCCCATGACCGCCTGGATAAAGCCCCGGCCGATATTCTTGATGGCCACCAGGCCGAATCGGATGCCCCCCTCCTCCACGGTGAAGCAGTCGCTGGAGCGGTTGATATCCGGCGGCAGCAGCTGGATGCCGCAGTCCTTGCACTCGTTGATATAGCCGGACACCTTGTCGGAGTTGTCCAGTACGGAGGTCAGCAGCGCGGCCATGTACTCCTTGGTGAAATGGCACTTGAAGTACGCTGTCTGATAGGCCACCACCGCGTAGGAAACCGCGTGGGCCTTGTTGAAGGCGTAGTTGGCAAAATCGTAGATCTCCTGGTAAATAGCCTGGGCAGTCTCCTCCGGAATGCCGTTGGCCACACAGCCTGTAATGTTTCTTTCCTTGTCACCGTGGATGAAAGCGTCCCGCTCCTTTTGGATCTGCGCGGCCTTCTTTTTGGAGATGGCCCGGCGCACCATGTCCGCCTGGCCCAGGGAATAGCCGCCCAGCTGCTGGAAGATCTGGATGACCTGCTCCTGGTAGACGATGCAGCCGTAGGTGACGGACAGGATGGGCTGCAGGGACGGGTGCTTATAGGTGACTTTTTTCGGGTCTTGGGAGCAGGCGATGAACCGAGGGATGGAGTCCATGGGGCCGGGACGGTACAGGGCGATGACGGCGGTGATATCCTCGATGCTCTTGGGCTTGAGCCCCACGCACACGCCGGTCATGCCGGAGGATTCGATCTGAAACACGCCGGAGGTCTTGCCGGCGGAGATCATGTCAAAGGTGGCCTTGTCATCCTCGGGAATGTCCTCCAGACGGAAGTCCGGGTGCTCCGCCCGGACCAGCCGCACCGCGTCATCCAGCACCGTCAGGTTCCGCAGGCCCAGAAAGTCCATTTTCAGAAGGCCCAGCTCCTCCAGAGTGGTCATGACGTACTGGCACACCACGGACTCGTCGTTTTTCGCCAGGGGCACATATTCGTATACCGGCCGCTTGGTGATGACCACGCCGGCGGCGTGGGTGGAGGCGTGACGGGGCATGCCCTCCAACGCCTTGGCGGTGTCGATGAGCTTTTTCACCTGCTCGTCCCGGTCGTACAGCTCCGCCAGGGGCTTGCTGAGCCGCAGGGCGTCGTCCAGGGTGATGTGGAGGGTGTTGGGCACCTGCTTTGCGATCTGGTCCACATCGGCGTAAGGCATGTTCATGACCCGGCCCACATCCCGGATGACGCCCCGGGCGGCCATGGTGCCGAATGTCACGATCTGGGCCACGTGGTCATCGCCGTACTTCCGGCGGACGTAGTCCACCACCTCGCCCCGGCGGGTGTCGCCGAAGTCCATGTCGATATCCGGCATGCTGACCCGCTCCGGGTTCAGGAAGCGTTCAAAGTACAGGCTGTACTTCATGGGGTCGATGTCCGTGATATGGAGGCAGTAGCTGACCATGCTGCCCGCCGCGCTGCCGCGGCCCGGGCCCACGGGGATGCCCACACTCTTGGCGTAGCGGACAAAGTCAGACACAATGAGGAAGTAGTCCGTAAAGCCCATCCGCTCAATCATGTTCTGCTCGTACTCCAGCTGGCCCCGGTACTGGGCATCCTCCCCGTACCGCTCCCGGTAGCCCTCGTCGCAGAGCTTTTTCAGGTAGGAAAAGCTGTCATAGCCGGGAGGCAGCTGAAATTCCGGCAGGTGGTACTTACCGAAAGTGAATTCCAGCTGGCACATATCCGCGATCCTGGCCGTGTTTGCAAGGGCGTCCGCATAGCCGGAGAACAGCGCCGCCATCTCCTCCTCGCTGCGGAGATAGAAATTCCTGGGCTCATAGCGCATGCGGTTTTCATCGTCCAGGGTCTTGCCCGTCTGGATGCACAGCAGCACGTCGTGGGCCTCGGCGTCCTCCTTGCGGAGGTAGTGGGCGTCGTTGGTGCATACCATGGGGATGCCTGTCTCCTGGTGGATGCGCAGCAGCCCCCGGTCCACCTCCGCCTGCTCCGGAATGCCGTGGTCCTGGAGCTCCAGATAAAAGTGGTCCGGGCCAAACAAGTCCGCCATGTCCAGGGCATACTGCTTGGCGTTTTCGTATTCCCCGTTCCGCAGCATCCGGGGGATCTCGCCGGCAAGACACGCCGACAGGGCGATGAGGCCCTTACTGTGCGCCTTCAGCAGCGCCAAATCGACGCGGGGCTTGATGTAAAAGCCCTCCGTCCAGGCCATGGACACCATGTAGGAGAGGTTGCGGTACCCCTCCTCATTTTCGCACAGCAGCACCAGATGGCGGCTTTCCGCGTCGAACTCATGGACCTTGTCGAACCGTGAGCGGCCCTTGGGGGTCACATACACCTCGCAGCCGATGATGGGCTTGACCCCCTCCGCCTTGCAGGCCCGGTAAAAGTCGATGACGCCGTACATGACGCCGTGGTCCGTGATGGCACAGGCGGTCTGGCCCATGTCCTTCACCACCTTGGGCAGGTCCCGGATGCGGCAGGCGCCGTCCAGCAGGCTGTATTCCGTATGGACATGTAAATGGACAAAGGACATAGGCTACTCCTCTACTTCCTGAAAATGCTCCCGCAAAAAGCGCAGGACCGCTTCCGCACCATCACGGGAGTCGATGGCCCCGCAGGCGTGGATGAGATGGCGCAGATACAGCACTGCCGCGAAAATTGCCACCGCCAGCGTCTCCAAATTGCGGGGCGATAAAAACCACAAGCTATATACGATCGCCAGCGGAAAGACAGTAAACAGCAGCTTTCCCGCCGGGTGGATGCGGAACCGTCCCGTCAGGACGC
>JAETPK010000073.1 GCA_021771265.1 Oscillospiraceae bacterium | reverse complement strand
ACGTCCACCAGCAGCTCCGCCCGGCGCCGGGCCTCCTCCGTGTCCACATGGTCCATCTGGGCGGCACGGGTGCCCTCCTCGGGGGAGAAGGGGAAGACGCCGGCCCGCTCGATCTTCATCTCCCGCAGGAACTGGCACAGCTCCTCAAAGGCGGCCTCGTCCTCATAGGGCAGGCCGGAGATGATGCTGGTCCGCAGCACCAGGCCGGGGATGCGCGCCCGGAGCTTTGTCAGCATCTCCGTCAGGCTGGCCTTGGTGTCCCGGCGGTTCATGGCCTTCAAAATCTGATCGTTGCAGTGCTGAATGGGGATATCCAGATAGGGCAGGATCTTGGGCTCCGCCGCGATGGTGTCGATGAGCTCCTCGGTGATCTCGTCGGGATAAAGGTAGTGGAGGCGGATCCAATGGAAATCCAGCTTGCACAGCTCCCGCAGCAGCTTCGCCAGCTGGTGCTCGCCGCTGAGGTCCGTGCCGTAGCGGGTGATGTCCTGGGCGATGACCAGCAGCTCCCGCACCCCGGCGGAGGCCAGCTCCGCCGCCTCGTCCAGCAGCTCGTCCATGGGGCGGCTGCGGAATTTGCCCCGGAGGGATGGGATGACGCAGTAGGCGCAGTGGTTGTCGCAGCCCTCGGCGATGCGCAGGTAGGCATACCAGGGGGGCGTGGACAAAATGCGCTCACCGCTTTGGTTAGCGGTGTGGATGTTGCCGATGTGGCAGGGCCGCAGGCCCTTGGCCATCACCTCATCGATGGCCTGGGCGATGTCGCCGTAGCTGCCGGTGCCCAGAATGCCGTCCACCTCCGGCAGCTCCTGGAGGACATCCTCCTTGTACCGCTGGGCCATGCAGCCAGTGACGAGGATCTTCTTCACTTTGCCGTCCTGTTTCAGCCGGGCCATCTCCAGGATGTTGTCGATGGCCTCCTCACAGGCGGAGGCCAGGAAGCCGCAGGTGTTCACCACCACCACATCGGCCCCCTCCGGGTCCACCTGGATGTTGTGGCCGGCGGCCTGGACAGCGGCCATCATCTGCTCGCAGTTCACCTGGTTTTTGGCACAGCCCAGGGAAATGAATGATACGTTGTAGCTCAAATCGGTTTCCTCCGTTTATTCAAGTGGTCCGCCCCGCCATGTGGGGTCATCGGTGATGCCCAGCAGGTAGTCCGTGGAGACATGGAAGTATTCGGCCAGGATGACCAGCCGCGCCAGACTCGTTCCGGACTTTCCATTTTCCATGTCTCCAATTTGTGTATTACTGGTTCCCAGCAGCTTCGCTACATCTGCCAGCACCATATGATTTTCTTTTCGCAATTTTCGCAAGCGTTCGCCAAATATCTCTAAATGCAGCATAGAAACCTCTTGATTTTTCAGATTAAATCTGATATCATAATATCAGATTAAATCTGATATTTGTGCACATATTGGAGGACCTGTCATGAACCAATTTCTTGATGACCTGCACTTTTTCTGCACCGAGCATCTTGCTCCGCCGGAGGACCCGGCATACCAGACCGGCATGGAGGCCCTCAGTGGTATGGAGGCCCAGATCGAGCGCGCCCTGGGCATGGACTTTTTCCGGCGGTACGACGCGCTCAGCTACCAGATGCGGCAATGGGAGGCTCTGGAATCCTTCCGGGCCGGTCTGCGCTTCGGTGGGGACTTTGCCGCGGCGGTGTGGGGTCAATCCTCCCAGGAGGCCGCTCCCAGCCGGCTCCAGCCCGCCTTTACGTCCCCCCAGGAAAAGCCCCGGCGCAAAAGGGCGTCCGTCAGGCGCTTTTTTTCCCGTTCCTCCGGCAAGCAGCCACGAAGCTTGCTCTCCAAAAAGCGGTCCACCGCCTCGGCGCTGTCCGGCAGGGTGTCCAGGGCGTCATCCCACAGCTCCCGGGGAACGCCCTTTTCATAGAGCTTTTCCCGAACGCGGGCGGGGCCGTAGCCCTGGCGGGCGCAGTGCTGGGCCAACAGGGCGGCATACTCCGCGTCGTTGATGGCGCCGATGGCCTCCAGCCATTCGGCGGCGTAGCGGGCCTCCACCTCGCTGGCTCCCTTTTCCTTCAGCTTCTTTTCCAGGGCGGCGCGGCTCATGGCCCGCTTGCCGATGAGGTCCGCCGCCGCGGCCTTCACATTGGAGACGCCGGCGGCCTCCTTTAAGCGGGAGAGGGCGGTCTCGTCCAGCTGGTCTCCTGCCCGCAGGCCGAAGTCCAGCAGCTCCTGCTCCGTGATCTTCAGGCAGGCACCGTCCTCCAGAAACACCAGCACCCGGCCCCGCTTATGCTTGGAGGCCTCGACGCGCTCAATCCGCATCGTCGAAATCGTCGGCGCTCACATCCACGGCCCGGCCGGCGGCCTTGGCGGCCACCCGGGACTGGCCCGTCATCAGCTTGTCGAAGTTCTTGCGGATATCCGCCTCCAGCTTGGCGGCGATTTCCGGGTTGTCCTGGAGATATTTCTTGGCGGCGTCCCGGCCCTGGCCGATGCGGACCTCGCCCATGGAGAACCAGGAACCGGACTTCTGGACCAGGTCCAGCTTCACGCCCAGGTCCACCAGCTCGCCCAGACGGGCGATGCCCTCGCCGTACATGATGTCAAACTCCGCCTCCCGGAAGGGGGGCGCCACTTTGTTTTTCACCACCTTGGCCCGGGTGCGGTTGCCGATGACCTCGCTGCCGTTTTTCAGGGATTCGATGCGCCGCACGTCGATGCGGACGGAGGCGTAGAACTTCAAGGCACGGCCGCCGGTGGTGACCTCGGGGTTGCCGTACATGACGCCCACCTTTTCTCGCAGCTGGTTGATGAAGATGACGATGGTGTTGGTCTTGCCGATGGCGCCGGTGAGCTTGCGGAGGGCCTGGCTCATGAGGCGGGCCTGGAGACCCACATAGCTGTCGCCCATCTCGCCCTCGATCTCCGCACGGGGCACTAGGGCGGCCACGGAGTCCACCACGATAACGTCAATGGCGCCGGAACGGACCAAGGCCTCGGTGATCTCCAGAGCCTGCTCACCGGTGTCCGGCTGGGAGATGAGCATGTCCTCCACATTGACGCCCAGAGCGCGGGCATAGGTGGGGTCCAGGGCGTGCTCGGCGTCCACAAAGGCCACCTCACCGCCCCGCTTTTGGGCCTCGGCCACCACATGGAGGGCCAGGGTGGTCTTACCGGAGGACTCCGGTCCGTAGATCTCCACGATGCGGCCCCGGGGCAGGCCGCCGATGCCCAAGGCCACGTCCAGGGCCAGGGAGCCGGTGGGGATGAAGTCCACATTCAGGTTCGTCTGGTCGCCGAAGCGCATGATGGAGCCCTTGCCGTACATCTTTTCGATCTGGGCCATAGCGGTGTCGATGGCCTTCTTTTTATCACTGGCGGGTGCCGCGGTGGGCAGGGGCCCTTTGTCTTTTGCCATATGTGTTTCCTCCTAAAAACTCTATATATAATATATGTATAATCTTTTAAAGCTCCGTGCACAGCGTCCCATAGACCACCCGGGGGATGTCCCGGAGGTCCCGGACGATCTGGATATCGCCGAAGCCCTGGGCCCGCATGATGCGCAGCACCTCGTCCGCCTGGCCGATGCCGACCTCAAAATACAGCTGGCCGCCGGGGACCAGGGCCTCCTTCCATTTTTCGGAAATGGCCCGGTAGAAATCCAGGCCGTCCTCGCCGCCGTCCAGGGCCAGGTGGGGCTCATAGTCCTTCACGGACACATCCAGCCCCTGGATATCCCCGGCGGGGATGTAGGGCGGGTTGGAGATGATGCACTGGAACTCTCCCAGGGACCGCTCCGGCTTTTCCAGGGCGTTGACCTGCATGGGCACCACCCGGCCGGATAGGCCGTTGCGGCGGATGTTCTGGCGGCAGATCTTCAGTGCGCCGTCAGACCACTCTCCCAGCACCACCCGGGCCCGTGGCGCCTGGGACGCCGCCGCAAGACCGATGCAGCCGCTGCCGGCGCACAGGTCCAGCACCCGGCACTCCCCCAGGGTCTTGATGTATTCGATGGCCTGTCCCGCCAGGACCTCCGTATCGGAGCGGGGAATGAGTACATCCCGGGAGATGTCCAGGGGCAGGCCGTAAAACTCCCACTCGCCAATGAGATAGGCCACCGGCTCCCCCGCCAGGTGCCTTTCCACCAGGTCCCGGACCCGGCTCTCCAGTTCCGGGGAGGCGTAGAGCCCGCCGTCCCGCTGGAGCTGCTCCCGGCTTTTGCCGGTGCCGAAGCACACCAGCTCCCGGGCCTCCAGGGTGGCTTCCTCAATGCCGGCCTGCCGCAGCTGCCGGCGAATGTCCAAATACAAATTGTTATATGTGATGGCCATAGTACACTCCGCGATCAGTTTTGAGAAAACGCAAGGCTTACCATTCGTCCTTGCCCTTTTCGCTGGGCAGCACCAGCTCCAAGGAGCGGATAGCGACTTCGATCATGCTGTCGTCCGGCTCGTTGGTGGTGAAATTCTGCATCCACATGCCGGGGGCCGTCAGGACTCTTGCCAGGCCGCTGTCCTGCACATGGCGGCCCACCCAGCGGTTGAACTCATAGGTGATGCCCACCACCAGGGGCAGCAGCAACAGATGGACCGCCGTCCGCAGCAGCGTGTTGGTGATGGGCCAGATACCGAACACCACGCTGGAGATGAGGATGGACACAAAGATGACCACGAATAGAAAGCTGGTGCCGCAGCGGGGATGGTGCCGGGGCTGCACCCGGACGTTCTCCACCGTCAGCGGCAGGCCCGCCTCATAGCAGAAAATGGTCTTGTGCTCGGCGCCATGGTACTGGAACACCCGGTAGATATCCTTCTGCCGGGAGCAGAAGAACAGGTACAGCAGGAAGATGGCGATCTTCAAAAGGCCCTCCAGCAGGTTCCGGCCCCACATGGGAAAGGCAGGGAAAAAGCGGGTCAGGCCGCCGGTGAGGAAGGTGGGCAGCACCATGAACAAAAACAGGCTTAACCCCACGCCCATCACCACCGCCAGGGCCACGATGACGCTCTCCAGCTTTTTGCTGCTGAGGTGCTTTTCCAGCCACAGCTCCAGCTTGGAGGGCTGGGCCGCCTCCTCGTCGGGATAAAAGTCGGCGGAGTACATGAGGGCCTTGACGCCCTTGACCATGGAGTCCAGGAAGTTGACGGTGCCCCGCACCAGGGGCCAGCCCAGGATGGGATAGCGGTCCTTGATGAGCTTCAGCTCCTCCACCTTTTCCACCAGGTGGCCCTCCTGATCCCGGACCACGATGGCCTGCTTTTCCGGGCCCCGCATGAGGATGCCCTCGATGAGCGCCTGTCCGCCGATGCTGGTGCGGAAGGCGCAGGATTTGTTCTCTGCCATGGGAATTCCTTTCTACGATTGAAATGATATCACATTCGTTTGCAGGTTGCAAACATTTGTTCGATTTTTGCGATCAAATTTCTTTCACCGGCAGGCGGATGGTGACCACCGCGCCGCCGCCTTCGGCATTGCCGATGTCAAAGGTGCCGCCGTGGAGATTCACGATCTCCTCGCACACGGCAAGGCCGATGCCGCTGCCCCGGGCCTTGGAGGAGCCCTTGTAAAATTTCTGCTTCACATAGGGCAGCTCCGCCTCGGGAATGCCGGGGCCGTAATCCCGGATGCGGATGACCTCCGTGTCTCCCTCCAGACAGACGGAGGCGGAGATGCGTCCGCCGGCGCCGCCGTGCTTGGCGGCGTTGTCCAGCACGTTGCAGAACACCTGCTTCAGCCGCTCCGGGTCTCCGGAAATAGGCGGCAGCAGCTCGTCTCCCGCCTCGTAATCCAGGCCGATGCCCTCCTGCCGGAACAGCTCCCGATAGGTGAAAATGGCATCCTCGAACTCCGCCTGCAAATCCACCTGCTCCACCCGAAGGGTAAAGCGGCCGTCCTCCATTTTGGAGAACTCCAGCAGCTCCTCCACCATGGTGGAAAGGCGCCGGGACTCGTTAAGGATGATGCGGATGCCCCGGCGCAGCTGCTCCGGGTCGCCGGTGGGGTCCTCCAGGATGGTTTCACCCCAGCCGTTGATGGCGGTGAGGGGCGTGCGCAGCTCATGGGAGACAGAGGAGATGAACTCACTTTTCATCTTCTCGTTCTGGCCGATCTTCAAGGACATGTCATTGATATTGTCCACCAGCTCGCCCAGCTCGTCGGTATATTTGTTCTCGATCCGGATGCCGTAGCTGCCGGCGGAAATGCGCTTGGCAGCGTCGCTGACCACCGCCACCGGCTCCACCACATTGTTGATGAACAGGAGGTTTGCGATGATGACCATGGTCATGCAGATGCCCGCCACCAGGAAAATGGCGGCGATGGCAATGAGAATCTGCCGGTTCACCGCCCGCAGGGAGGTCACCAGCCGCAGCACGCCCACCACCTTTCCGCTGTATATCAGCGGGGCGGACACCGCCATGATGCTCTCTCCCGTCTCCGGGTCCTGGCCCTGGAAAACCTTCGTCTCCTTCTGGCTGATGGCCTGGCTGATCTCCTCCGTTCCGGGCGTGAGGCCGGTTTTCAGGCTGGAGGTGGAGGACACCTGGATGCGGCCGGCGCTGTTGATGAATTGCAGCTCGATGCGGTCCTTGTCCGCGAAGCTGGTGGTGGACTGGATGGCCCGCTGGAGATACTCCGTGTAACCGTTGTCCATGAAATAGTCATTAAAGGCGCCGGCCTCAGCGTTGGCCTGCTTTTCCAGGCCGTCCCGCATGATCCCGTAATAATAGCTGGTGATGCCGGCGGAAAACAGGGCCACCAGCAGGCCCAGCAAAACCAGGATCGGCATGATGCTGTTGACGATCCACCGCTGCCGCAGGCCGCGGACCCGCAGGACCCATCCCCGGGCGCTTCTTTCTTCTTCCGCCATCGTGTGCTTTCCGCCTCCTTTCCCGTTGTATTCCGATCCGTTCAGCCGCCGATGCGCCGGCGGAGCAAAAACCGCTTTTCATACTTGATGGCCGCGTACTGCTGCACCCGCCTCATGCACACGGCGTCCCCGGCGCCGCCGACCGCGCCGACCACCGGGATGTTCTGCAAAAACTTGCCGTACACCACCGCTTCCGACAGCGTTCGGGCGGCGGCGCGGACCCGCTCCGCCAATGCCGGCCGGTCCTGCCAGCGGCCCGTCTGAAAAAATTTGTCGATGAGGCGGTCGTTCTCCCGCAGCGCATCACCGCTGGAAAGGGCAGTCTCAATGAGCCGCAGGGCCAGTATTTTCTCCTGCTCTCCCTCGCAGGGAAATCCAAAAGTCTCCGCTGTCTCGTAAACGCTTTTCAGCAGCAATCCCGTAAACAGGGGAATATCCGGCAGGGCCACGCCAAAAAGGCCCATGCCCACACCGGCGGCGCCGGACAGGGCCACATTGCCCCGACCCGAGGCGGCCGCGGCCTTTTGAAAGGCCCGCAGGTTCCGCCGGCTCTCCCGCTGGTCCGCCAGATATTCGCGGATCATGAAATCCTGCTGCCGCTTTTCTGTTCCTCCCGCCTTCCGGATAACAGCGTCTCCTTTTTGAAACACCACTTCAAAAGCCTTCACAAAAGCCCCGTGGAGCGTCTCCCGCAGAGCGGGCGGGATCTTTTCATCCAGCTCCCGGCTCAGGGAGGAGGCCTCCGCCGTGCCGTACCGCTCCAAAAACCGCTGCTCCCGCTGCCACATCCGGCGGTACGCCCTGTTCCAGGCGGGCTCCCGCCTTAAAAGCCCCATTTGTAGCCGTAGCCCCAGACGGTGGTGATGTAGGTGGGATTCTGGACGTTGTCCTCGATCTTCAGCCGCAGGCGGCGGATGTTCACATCCACGATCTTCAGCTCGCCGAAATAGTCCCGGCCCCACACCATGTCCAGGATCTCCTCCCGGGACAAGGCCTTACCGGGGTTTTCCATAAACACCTTCATGATGGAGTACTCCACCTGGGTCAGCTTGATGCGCTGGCCATCCTTTTCCAGGGTCCGGTTCCGGGTATTCAGCAGAAAGGGCGGCTGCCGGATCTCGCCGGAGGCCACCGGCTCCTCTCCGCCGGCCCGGCGGAACAGCGCATCTACCCGTGCGGTGAGCTCCGCCGGGGAAAAGGGTTTTGTCACATAGTCATCGGCGCCGGTCATCAACCCCGTCACCTTGTCCATCTCCTGGGAGCGGGCCGTCAGCATGATGATGCCGATCTTCGTATTGGTGGCCCGGACACGGCGGCAGACCTCGAAGCCGTCGATGCCGGGCAGCATGATATCCAGCAGAGCCACTTTGGTGTCCGGGTGCTCCTTCAGGCGCTCCAGAGCCTCCTCGCCGCTTTCCGCCTCGATGACATCATAGCCCGCCCGGCGCAGATTGATGACGATGAAGCTGCGGATACTGGATTCATCCTCCAAAACCAAAACTTTTTTCATGTTCTGTCCTTTCTGTTTCCGTCAGTTGTCTCCGTACATCCATTCCTTCGTGATCAGGTTGAAGGCAGAGCGGACCTCGTCCTCCGTCATGCCCAGACTCCAGCCGGAGTTGCCCTCCAGCAGCTCCGCCGTGTAGATGGTCTCCGCCTGGCGGCTGAGAATGAACCTCCCGCCCCGCACCGCCTTGACGTTCCGGCTGCTGCCGGTGATGGCGGTGATGCGCAGGAAGGGCTGATACGTCTGGCCATCCGTCCGGTAAAAGGTCACATACGCCTCGTCAGGCGCCACGCCGCGGGAGACCGTAATCTGGTCTGTCCACGCATCCGGCAGGAGGAAATACCAGCCGTCCTCAATATCGTGGTAGGTGCTCAGCACCGTCGCGGGCGCGCCGCTGCTGTCATAGCTTCGCCAGTCGACCTGCAGATAGGTCTGTTCTCCCCCGTCGCCCCTGTCCGGCAGAGCCATGGGCCACGGGATCTCCGTAACCCCATCGCCGTTGATGTCCGTGGGATACAGAGACCGGTAGGGTGCGATCTCGCCGGAAACGCCGGTATCGTCCGAGAGGACGATGTTGGTCAGGTCTCCATTGCGGACCGTCAGGATGTCCGTAATGGCCCAGACGGACTCCTCCACACCAGTGACGAACAGTGCCGGCACTTCGTCCGACAGCGTGCCGCTGGAGATGCGTCCCAGCTGGGTCAACTCCGCCATGGTGATGGAGATGCGGGCGGAGGAGCACAGCTGGAGCGTCCCATCCTGCCAGGCATAATAGTCCGCCACGCTGCCGCTCTCATCCAAAGAATGCAGCACCACCAGCTCCTGCAGCTGGTCCTGCTCCAGATTCGTAACAGCGTAGCGGACATAGTTGGTCCGCAGCAGCTCCGTCACCTGGCCATCCCGCAGGGAATACACCACCAGGGCCTGCAGATCCGTGGTGACACGCCAGCCCACAAGGATCTCCGAGCAGCCATCGGCGTTCAGGTCGCTGTAGGTGACACTGTAAATGCTGGTGCCGCTGCTTTCGATCACAGCCGCCTGCCGGTAGCTCTCGCCGTCGGCGGCGAAGATGTAGATCTTCAAGGGCTTTTCGTCAGAGGCGTTGCGGAAAAAGGCCACCGCCTCCTCCTGTCCGTCGCCGTCCAAGTCCTCCAGCTGCACCGGCTGGATATTCCGGCCGGAGGTGGGGGCGGCATACTCCGCGCCCTCCGCCAAAATGGCGTTGATCTGACTGTCCAGCTCCGTGTATTCCGCCGGAAGCTTAGGCAGACAATACAGCTCCTCGGCGGAGAAGGTCAGTCCGCACCCGCAGGTCAGCAGGGACACCGCCAGCAGCATCCAAACCGTCAATAATTTTTTCAAGCCCCCGCCTCCTTTCTCTCCCGGCAGGCAAAACCGCATAATTTAACTTATATATAATAGCACGTTCCCTCTCTTTTGTGTAGGCTTTTCTTATAATTTCCCCGTATTTAATGGTCTGTTCATTTTTTCGCCTCACTTTGAAATCCCCTCTTGAATTTTCCCTGGGTTTCTTGTATAATACATGCGTATCTGAACGCCGGTGTGATGGAATGGTAGACGTGACGGACTCAAAATCCGTTGGTGGCGACACCGTGTGGGTTCGAGTCCCACCACCGGCACCACGTCGGAGCAAAGTCCGCTTTTCTCCTCCTTTCCGACCGCGATTCGCTCCGCTGGATTCGCGGTCGGTTTTGGTCAGAGGCAAAACGAAAATATCCGGAATGAAGCTGACTGGC
>JAETPK010000072.1 GCA_021771265.1 Oscillospiraceae bacterium | reverse complement strand
TCCAATGGCAGATTGCCCATGCGGACCCGCTCCAGATACACCACCGGCTTCCCCCGCTGGGCCAGCATCCGCTTCACCTGATGAAATTTCCCTTCCCGCAGCGTGACATAGGCCTCACTCTCCTCTCCGGCGGAGAGGATCTCCAGCCCGGCGGGAAGACAGGCCAAGCCGTCATCCAGAGTCATGCCGGCGGCAAACGCCCGGCAGTCCTCCTCTGTCAGCCGTCCCGCCGTCCGGGTGTAATAGACCTTATCCACATGGTGCCGGGGAGACAGCAGCTCGTGGGCGAGGCCGCCCTCGTTGGTCAGCAGCAGCAGTCCCTCCGTGTCCTTGTCCAGCCGCCCCACCGGAAACAGCTTCTGTCTCCGAAGCTCCGGCGGCAGCAGATCCAGCACTGTGGGCCCACGCCCGTCTTCCGTGGCGGAGAGGTAGCCGGCGGGCTTGTTCAGCATGACCCAGGTGTAGCGGCGGTAGGTGATGGTTTCCCCATTCACCGCGATGTCCGCCGTCTCCGGGTCCGCCTTGTCCTCCGCCGACCGGGCGGGAACGCCGTCCACCAGCACCCGGCCCTGGCGGATCAGGTTTTTTACCTCCCGCCGGGACCACCGGCCAGTGGAGGCTATGATCTTGTCCAACCGCTGCATCTCCATAACAGGGCCTCCCTTCCATGATTTCGCTGCCTATCCTATCATATTCCCGTCCAAAAATGAATAGGAATTTGCAGGAGGGATGGATATGCTCATTTGGACCGCCCGGCTTTCCAAAAAGCGGGCCGTACTCGCCGTCATTGCCTTTGGCCTTGTCATGGCCGCGCTCATTTGCCTGTTCGCCCGGCGCCAAGCACCGGAGCCCGCCGCCGCGCCCCAGCTGCTCACCAACGCCGACCGGGTGACTTACCTGTGCTCCTTTGGCTGGGAAGTGGAGCCAGAGCCGCTGGAAACCCTGCAGTTCCTGCTGCCTGAGACGCTGGAGGAGCCCTATCTCACGTACAACGACCTGCAAAAGAGCCAGGGTCTTGACCTGTCCGCCTGCTGCGGTAAGCAGGTGACCCGCTATACCTACACCGTCACCAACTACCCCGGCCGCGCCCAAGGCGTCCAGGCCAACCTGTACATCTGCGAGGACCGGCCGGCGGCGGGGGATATTTTCTGCGCCGGCGCCGATGGCTTCCAGGAAGGCCTGGCATTTCCCAAAAGCTGACCGGAAGCCTGCCGCTGCCGCGGCAGGCTTCACGCTATTTTCGGCACATCGCGACATGCGTTTTTAACCACGCCCACTTTCCCCCCGCACGAAAGCCTGCTATAATACAGAAGAAAGGCGGACCGCCGCCCGACTGTTTCAAAGGAGATGCCTTATGAAGATCATTGACGCCCACCTGCACCTGTTTCCCGCCGACAGTCCCAAGATCGAGGCCATGGCCGCGGCCGTGGGCCACCATAACAGTACGGACCACCTGCGGCAGGTCTACGGTGCGCTGAACATCGTCCACGGCGTGGTCATGGGCAACCGCAGCATGGACCCTGTCTATCATAACTATCCCACGGACCTGTTTCACTACTGCATCGGGCTGGACAGCTCCCTGCTGGATGACGATACCGACTCTCCGGAGGACCTTGTCCTCCTGGCGGAGGAAAACCTGAAGCGGGACACCTGCTGCGGCGTGAAGCTGTACCCCGGCTACAACCACATCTGGTTGACGGCCCCCCTGTACGAGCCCATCTATGCCTTGGCCGCCCGGTATGACAAGCCCGTGGCCGTTCACACGGGTCTTTCCGCCGGTCCCCGGGCCCATCTGAAATACTGCCACCCTCTGGTACTGGATGAGGTAGCCGCCGACCATCCGGACACCCGCTTTGTCATGTGCCATTTCGGCAACCCATTTCTGGACGCGGCGGCCGCCGTGGTGGAGAAAAATCCAAACGTGGCCGCGGACCTGTCCGGCCTTCTGGAGGGCCGGGTGGACCTGGAATCCTATCTCCGGGAGCAGGCGGGCTATGTCTCTCTGCTGAAAACGTGGCTCACCGCCATCGGGCGGTGGGATGACCTGCTGTTCGGCACCGACTGGCCCATCGTGAATCTGGGGGAGTATATCGCCTTCATCCAGGCTCTGGTGCCGGAGAAATACTGGGAACAGGTGTTTTTCCAAAACGCCAACCGCATTTACGGTCTGGGCCTGCACCGAAAAAACAGCGGCAGATAAAAACGCGCCGTAAAACATAGACCTCCGTATGACCAAGCGCATACGGAGGTCCTGTGTTTTTGTTCGTCTCCCCGGGGATGTTTCCGCGTCTGCTAAACCGCTGTTTCAAAAAACAAATGGCCATCATGGGAGATGGCGCCCCCAACGGCCATGGAGGAAGTCCCGGCGATCTCAAAGCCCAATTTTGTATACAGGGCAGCCGCGGGCTTGTTTTGAGCGCCGGTATCGAGTCTTACCGCCTTGCAATGCATGCGTTTTGCCTGTTCCAGCACAAACCGCACCAGTTCTTTCCCAATCCCGCCGCCGGCCTTGGATGGCCTGACGCACAGCAAATGGATCACGAGCACTTCCTGGGGCTCCGCCTGGTACTTCCAATGGATCCGCCTATATTCCTCCGGCTGGACATGGTCCGCGATCACGCTTGCGCAGATCTCCCCGTCCCGCTCCATCACATACAGCGTATCCTCGGCAAGCGCCTTTTCCGCGGTCAGTCTTGTCGGATAAACGCCCAGCTTCCAAACCGTATAGGTGCCATGCTCCTGTTCGTGCAGCAGCAGCTCCACATAGCTGTTTTCTACCTGCTCGATATCCTGTGATACGGCTTTTCTGATCATGATCTCCCTCCGTGCAGCAAGCTCCGCTTTGTCTTCCGGCGGGCGCCCGCTTTACCGGCAGGCATCCACAATGGCCTGCATCTGGGGCAGCTTCCGGTGCACATCCTTAGCCATGGCCAGCTGACAGCGGGTCCGCGCCAGGTTGTGGTCCGGGTAATGGATGTTGAAATACAGGTCCCCCACCAGGTAATCGTCCAGAAAGCGGCTGGCCAGCTCCACCGTGATGGCAAACACGCTCAGCGCCAGAGAGCGGCGCTCCTCAATGGTCAGCATCCCGGACACCTGGGACAAAAACCCCTCCGTGAACTGGCGGAATTTCTCCAGGTCACAGCCGGCCCGCTGCCAATCCGGGCAGTCCTCCGCCACAAAATTGGTGGCAAAGCGGATGCCGTCGCCGAAATCGTGGCCCACCAGGCCCGGCATCACCGTGTCCAGATCCACGATGGCCAGGGCCTCGTGGGTGTTTTCGTCAAAGAGGACGTTGTTGATCTTCGTGTCGTTGTGGGTGACCCGGATGGGCAGACGGCCCTGCTCGTGCATGCGGGTCAGACGCTCCGCCTCCTCCCGCACGGAGGCGATGTAGGCCAGCTCCTCCCGGACCTCCGCCGCCCGGCCGCGGGGGTCCTTCGCCGCATCGGCAAACAGCGTCTCCAGCCGCTTGGGGGTGTTGTGGAAGTTGGGGATAGTCTCGTACAGCTCCGTGGCCGGAAAATCTGACAGTAGCATCTGGAATTCACCGAAGGCCGCGCCGGTCTGCCGCAGGATCTTTTCGTCCAGGGTCTCGCTGTATGTAATGGAAGGGATGAAGTTGCAAAGACGCCAGAAGCAGTTCTCCTCGTCGTAAATGAACGTCTTGCGTTCCTGGGTATGGTGGTAGTGAAGGGCGGTCTGCCCCTGCTTCTTGGCCCGGATGTGCTCTGTCACCAGGTCGGCGTTATGCATAAGCTGCTCCGGCTTGCGGAAGGCATAAGTATTTACGCGCTGTACGATATATTGTTTCACCTGGCCGCCGGCGCGGCGGTAGGTGACCTTATAGGTCCAGTTCACATTGCCAGCCTTGATCTGCTCATAGCCCACGAATTTTCCCTCGATGCGGAATGCCTCGCAGACCTTTCGCAGCTTGTCTTTCATCTCCACAGGGATGCTCCCTCCGTCTTCTCTGTCACGACCGTTCCGCGCGCAGGCGCAGAATTGTCAATTATACTGTAATTTTGTAGTATAACATCCCCGCGGCGGTTTGTAAACGGGCGTTTCAGGCGCCTTTTTCTCTTTTGCATTGACCGCCTGTATTCGCCCCGTCTGTTTGGCGCTTTGCGCAGCCAGGGTCCATGCAGGAAGGGCCGCGCGGCATCTAAACAAACAGCTCCATCCGTTTAGGATGGAGCTGTTTGTTCAGCCCAATAGGCCGGGGGCCGTCAGCGTCTTTTCTGTTTCCGCGATATCCTTCTCGATCAGCGGGCGCATGCTGTCCTTATATTTCGATACATCGGCATCATGCAGGCACGACAATATCGTTGGGATATACTGCGGCTTTGCCTGTCCTACCTGCGCAAGGGCCCGGATACACTGCCGGGCTGTGATGGGTTTTTCATCGGTGATATGCGCGAGGAAGGCAGGAAGGATCAAATCGAATCGATTTTCCGCATCCCACTGGGCGTTTGCCGCCAGGATATACAGCGCGCGGTTCCTTACGAATGATTTGGGGTGGTCAAGCAGTCCGGCAAACACATCCCAATATTCATACCACGTATCCGTTTCCTTGCTTTCCGCTATGATCTGATCGGCAAACGCACAAGCGTACCGGTCATCTTTTGATGTCAGCTTTGCTTTGATCGTCTCTCGCATGGTCTTTCTCCCTCCAAATCCCCCGGCCTGCCCATATCATCGTGCCGCGTCCCGCGCTGTCCTGTGAACCGCCCGGCTTCACGGGGCTGGCTCTTCCTTCTTGCGGCTCCACTTTTTCCGGGGCTTTTTCTCATAATCCTGCTGCCACTCCTCCAGCAGCACCTTGGCGTTGCAGCGGAACAGCAGCCGGACCGCGTAGATCAGCGCGTCCCGGGTGTCCTTTTCCATGTCCTTCATGGCCCGGACCATGGCTCCCGCCGCCTTGAGACTCTCCTCCTTCAGATCCGTCAGCGTCACGGCGCCGGAGGCGGACAGCACGGTGAACAGCCCGTCCACGAATTTTTCCCGCTGTTCCAGCGGCATATTGTGGACCCATTCCTTCAGCGTCAGGTCGTTCAGGCGCCCCTGCCGGGTGACGCTGCGGAGCTTGACGAAATGGTCCCCCAGCACTTCCCAAGAAAAGCCATCGTGCTGCATGAGCCCCTGCTGACTGCTGTCCACCACCACGTAATCCTCCTCATGCTCCAGCAGCATCCCCACCACCGAGGATTTGGGCACAATGGACACGATGCGGTCCGCCACCCGCTGGTGCTCCGGCAGGTCCAGCAGGTCATCGTGGAAGCCGGGGCCATCGTTGGACCAGATGGCGTGAACGCGCTTTTGGACGGAGTCGGGGGCATACACACCGGCGTACACCGCCAAATTGCCGCCTTTGGAGTGGCCGCCCAGCCGCAGGCGCCTGCGGGGATACTGCCGGGCCACGTCCCGCACGTACTGCACCGCCATTTTCTGGGCGGGGATCTCCGGCAGGCAGGCCAGGAGGAAATCCTCCTTCCAGCCGGCCAGAGTGTCATCTGTTCCCCGGAAGGACAGATACAAAAGTCCGTCCCCGGTCTCGATGGTCAGCGCGGCGAACTGCTCCGCCTTCTCTGTATCCAGCCAGCTTACAAAGCAGTTGAGCTTCATGTCCCGGAACCGCCTGGACGCTGCCATTTTCCGCAGCATATCCGGGATGGCGGCCGGCACCAGGACCCCCATATCGATGGTTTCCCCGGCGGGAATGGTCTCAAAAAACGCCTCTGCCGCCTGATGGAGCGGCACGCTGTCCCCCTTGCCGGGAGGTGGGACGATGCCGGTGAAGTCCACAAAGGAAAGCTCCGCCAAAATGAGGTTATCCACTTCGTTGAACGATGCCTGCTCCAGTGTCAGGTCTCCCCGCCAGTCCAAATAATCCAATAAATTCGCCATAGCCGTCCTCCTCAGCCGCCGCATATACGCTATTATATCTAATAATTTCCCCGCATACAAGAGGTCTATCCATTCGCCGTCCATCATACACTGCACCATCACGACCGAGAGGTGGACGACAATGACAACAGCCAAAACAAACGATGTCCTGCTGGAGGGGACCGTATCCGGCCAGCCGGAATTTTCCCACGAAAACCACGGTGCCCGCTTTTACCGCTTCTTTCTGGAGATTCCCCGGCTGTCCGGCCAGGCGGACCTGCTGCCGGTACTGGTGCCGGAAGCCCTTCTTTCCCAGATAGAGGACGGACACGCCCTCCGTATCCGGGGGCAGCTGCGCTCCTTCAACAACCGCACCGGCGTGGGAAACCGGCTGGTCCTCAGCGTATACGCCACGGAGGCGGAGCCTCCCACCGGGCAACCCTGCAACCGCATCGTCCTCTCCGGCGCATTGTGCAAATCTCCCATTTTCCGCAAAACGCCCCTGGGCCGCAGCATCTGCGACCTGATGCTGGCGGTCCCCCGCCGCTACGGCCGGGCGGACTACCTGCCGGTCATCGCCTGGGGGCAGCTGGCGCTGCGGGCCAGCCGTCTCCAGGTGGGGGACCAGATGGTCCTGGAGGGCCGCGTCCAAAGCCGCCTTTACCACAAGGTCACGGAGGCCGGTACCCAGGAGCGGACGGCCTATGAGGTGTCCATGATGCACCTGCTGGAGGAGGCTCCCCCGCCGGAATGCTGACAGGTCCCGCCGGGCGGCTCTTGTAATTCCCGCCGAAAAGAAATATAATCAGTGTAGAATCACAAAAACGGGAGTATACATATGCAGAACATCTTGATCGACGCAGACACCGGCATTGACGATTCCATTGCTATCCTGTTCGCCTTGAAGCAGCCCGGCGTCCGCGTGGTGGGCGTGACCACCGGCTGCGGCAACACCAGCGCCGCCCAGGCCGCGGAAAACACCCTGCGGCTCATCCACCTGGCGCAGCCGCCCTATAACGTGCCGGTGGCCATCGGCGCCAACGCCCCCCTGGTGGGGCAGTGGGACGGGCCGGTGCCCCATATCCACGGAAACAACGGCATCGGAGACGTGGAGCTGCCGGTGTCGCCGCAGAAGCCGCTGGCGGAACCGGCCTGCGATCTCATCATCCGCATGGTTCGGAAACATCCCCACCAGCTGACGCTGGTGACCCTGGGCCGCATGACAAATCTGGCCCTGGCGCTGGAAAAGGCGCCGGACATTGTGCCGCTGGTGAAAAACGTGGTGTTCATGGGTGGTACGCTCCATCACCCCGGCAACGTGTCCCCGGTGTGCGAGGCTAACCTGGCCGGTGACCCGGAGGCGGCGGACCTGGTATTCCGCGCCGGCCTGGACCTGACCATGGTGGGCCTGGATGTGACCATGCAGGTGCGCCTCACCGCCCACCACCTGGACATGCTGGAAAAATACGCCCGGGAGGAAAACCGACCCATCGCCGCCTATATCCGGCAGGCCATGAAGGTATATTACCAGTTCAACCGCCTGCAGAACAACTGTCTGGACCACTGTCCGGTCCACGACCCCCTGGCGGTGCTGGCGGCGGTGGACCCCAGTCTCGTGACCATCCGCAGGGCCCCCGCCCGGGTGGAGTGCGGCGGCACCTTCTGCCGGGGCATGGTGGTGGCGGATTTCCGGGAGCACCCCATTGACGCGCCGTACCTTTCCATCTGCACAGAAGTTGACGCCCGCAAGGCGGTGGAAAAGCTCATCACCGCCTTTACCTGATCCACAAAGGAGGCCCCCATATGCGCGTTTTGAACATCGGCTCTTTGAACATCGACTATGTCTATGAGATGCCCCACTTTGTTCAGCCCGGCGAGACCCTGAGCTCCCTGCGCCTACAGATCAACTGCGGCGGCAAGGGTCTCAACCAATCCATCGCGGCGGCGATGGCGGGACTGGAGGTATACCATGCCGGCTGCATCGGCGGAGAGGGTTCGTTTCTCGTGGAGAAGCTGGCCCAGTCCGGCGTCCATACGGACTACATCCGCCAGGTGGAAGATCAGACCGGCCACGCCATCATCCAGGTGGACCCCTCCGGTCAGAATAACATCATTCTGTACAGCGGTGCCAATCATGCCCTGACGGAGGAGACGGTCGACGCGGTCCTGGCGCAGTTTTGCCGGGGTGACATCGTCCTGCTGCAAAACGAGACCTCCTGTATTTCATATGCCGTTGACCGGGCTCGGGCGCTGGGCCTGCGCGTGGCACTGAACGCGGCGCCCAGCGGGGAAAATTTGAAGCAGGTCCCCCTGGAGAAGCTGGAGTGGCTGCTGGTGAATGAGGTGGAGGGTGCCTATCTGGCCGGGGCCCAGGAGCCGGAGGAGATCCTGCGGCGGTTGGAACAGCAGTATCCGGACACCACCATCGTGCTGACGCTGGGCGGCGCCGGCTCCATGGCCGCCCGGGACGGCGAGACCGTCCATGTGCCCGCCATGACGGTGCGGGCGGTGGACACCACGGCGGCGGGAGACACCTTCACCGGATACTTCCTGCGCCAGGCGGCGGAGGGCGGCTCTTTGGAGTCGTGCCTGCGGCTGGCCACGGCGGCCAGCGCCCTGGCCGTCACCCGGCCCGGCGCGGCGGATTCCATCCCCTCCTACGAAGAGGTCCAGGCGTTTTTGCAGAAATAAGCTGCGTAAGCAAACCGGCACCCCGGCGCTTTCCGCGCCGGGGTGCCGGTTTATCTTATTTTGTGGGAAAGCCGAAGCTGTCCCGCATGTCAAAGAGAAATTGCAGAAAGCTTTTGGGATAGGGGATGAAGCTGCCCTCGTCCACCATGGCCAGCAGCTCCGGCAGCGTCACCCACCGGACGGCGGCCACCTCCTCCGCCTGCAGCTGAAACGCGGCGTCATCCAGGTCCCGGCGCACGATGAAAAAATCATCGAAGCCGCCGCCGAAATTCACCGTCACCGAGGGCCGCAGGCCGCCGAGGTCCAGGGAAACGCCCAGCTCCTCCCGGAACTCCCGCTCCGCCCCCTGGCGGCTGGTCTCGCCGGCGTCCACGCCACCGCCCACGGATACGTCCCACATCTCCGGCCAGACCCGTTTGCCGGCGGTCCGCTTCTGGATCAGCAGCCGTCCCCGGCTGTCGAACAGGCACACATGGACCACCGTACGGTATTCCCCCGGTCCCTTTTTTCCATAGCGCTCCGCCGTTTTTCCCAGAGGCGCGCGGTTTTCATCATACAGGTCCACCAGTTCCATCATGCTCCTCCTCACTGCCGCCGGGCCGTTTTGTAATCGTCCCCCGGCCGGTAAAAGGGACAGGCGTCGTTGGCGCTGCGGAGGAATCGCTCCATCTCGTCTTCATCCAGGTCCATGGTGCAATAATAGGACTCCGTCTCGTCATCGTAATCATAATTGACGCACGCTTCGCAGTTGGCTGCCATATCCATCCTCTCCTTTTCAAAGGATTATAGCATAGATGCCGTCCACATCCAAGTGCTCTTTTACCACCAGGTCCTCCACGGCCCCCCGAACCTCCCTGGGCGCCGCCCAGCACATGCCGCAGCCCGCCGTGACAGACCGGGGCACGGGAATGAGCCGCCCCGGCACACCCTGCTCCCGGCAGAGGCGCTCCATGGCCATGGCGCCGGTGGTGGTGCGGAAGGTCACCACGCATTTCTCCGTTCTCTCCCGCATGGTCAGCCCTCCGCCGCCAGGGCGCGGACCGCCGCTGCCGCCGCGTCGGTCTCCGCCTCCGTGTTGGCCCAGCCCCAGGAAAAGCGGACGGCTCCCTGCTCCACCGTACCCAGCGCCCGGTGGAGCCGGGGCGCGCAGTGGGCGCCGGGCCGGGTGGCGATGCCGAACCGCTCCGCCAGCTCGTCGGAAACAGCGGCGGAGTCATAGTCCCCGATGTTCAGCGTGACGATGGGGGCCCGGACCTCCGCGGAAAAGTCCCCATATACCGTGACGCCGGGCAGGCTCCGGACCGCCTCGTAAAACCGGCGGGCCAGGGCCGATTCGTGGGCGCGGACTATCTCCGGCCCCACGGACCGGAGGTAGTCCAGGGCCGCCCCCAGGCCTGCGATGCCGTGGCCGTTGAGGGTGCCCGCCTCCAGCCGGGTGGGGTACTCCGCCGGCTGGGTCTCGGAAAAGCTCTGGACGCCGGTGCCGCCCACGGCAAAGGGGCGGATGTCCACCCCTTCTCCCACGCACAGCCCGCCGGTGCCCTGGGGGCCCAGCAGGCTCTTATGGCCGGTGAAGCACACCACAT
>JAETPK010000071.1 GCA_021771265.1 Oscillospiraceae bacterium | reverse complement strand
AAGGAAGTTCATTCTCATGAAAAAAGCAGTTGCACTGTTCCTGACGCTGGCCCTGTCCGCGTCTGTGCTGGCCGGCTGCGGCTCCTCCAAGACGGAGCAGCCCGCTGAAAACAACAACACCCAGGCGGCGCAGCCCGCCGCGCTCAGCGGCAGCGTCGCCACCAACGGCTCCACCTCCATGGAAAAGGTCATCGGCGCCTTGAGCGAGCAGTTCATGGCGGACAACGGCGGTGTCACCGTCACCTATGACGCCACCGGCTCCGGTGCCGGCATCGAGGCCGCCTCCAACGGCAGCGCCGACATCGGCCTTTCCTCCCGGGCCCTGAAGGACGAGGAGACCGCTTCCGGCCTGGTGGGCACCACCGTGGCGCTGGACGGCATCGCAGTCATCGTGAACGCCGACAGTAAGGTCGCCGACCTGAGCGTGGAGCAGATCGCGAAGATCTTCACCGGCGAGATCACCGACTGGAGCGAAGTGGGCGGCGACGCCGGGACCATCTCCTGCGTCGGCCGTGAAGCCGGCTCCGGCACCCGGGATGGCTTTGAAAGCATCACCGGCACCAAGGATACCTGTGTTCTGGCCCAGGAGCTGACCTCCACCGGTGCTGTTATCGAGGCTGTGGCTGGCAACCCCAACGCCATCGGTTATGCCTCTTTGTCCGCTGTGGAGGGCAAGGATACCGTCAAGGCCGTCACGGTGGACGGCGTGGTGTGCAGCGAGGACACCGTTCTGGACGGCAGCTATGCCATCCAGCGCCCCTTTGTTCTGGTGACCAAGGACGGCGCGGCCCTCAGTAGCCAGGCCCAGGCCTTCTTTGACTTTGCCATCTCCACAGATGCCAGCGACCTGATCCGCGCCGCCGGCGCTGTGCCTGTGGCCAAGTAAACAGGTCAGTCCCCCAGGGATGCCTCCCCCTGCCACATCAACAGGGTGGAGGCTGTCTCCCGTGACCGGAAGGAGTTTAAGTATGGAAATGGAAAACGCTTTGCGGACGCCTCTTCGGGGCCGGGCGGCGGAAAAAAGCCGCGGCTCCAACGGTGGTCCTGCCTCCGGGCGGAAACGGAGCGGCCGGGAGGCCATGGAGCTCTGTTTCCATCTGCTGTTTTTGCTGTGCGGCGTGGTGGCGGTGGCTTTCGTGCTGTTCATCAGTCTTTACCTGATCGTTGCCGGCCTGCCCGCCATTCGGGAGATCGGTTTGGCCGACTTCCTGTTCGGAAGGACCTGGGCTCCCACTGCCACCACGGTGGAGCCCTCTTACGGTATCCTGCCCTTCATCCTCACCTCTGTTTACGGCACCGCCGGCGCGGTGCTCCTCGGCGTGCCCGTGGGCCTCATGACGGCTATATTCCTGGCAAAGGTGGCGCCGCCCCGGGCGGCGAGGGTCATCAAGACCGCCGTGGAGCTGCTGGCGGGTATCCCCTCGGTGGTGTACGGCCTGGTGGGCATGATCGTGCTGGTGCCCGCCGTCCGGAAGGTGTTTGGCCTCAGTTCCGGCGCCTGCCTGCTGGCGGCCATCGTGGTGCTGGCCATTATGATCCTGCCCTCCATCATCAACGTGTCGGAAACGGCCCTGCGGGCAGTGCCCCGGGAGTATGAGGAGGCGTCGCTGGCCCTGGGCGCCACGGAGATCGAGACGTATTTCCGGGTGTCCCTGCCCGCCGCCAGCAGCGGTGTGGCCACCGCCGTGGTGCTGGGCGTGGGGCGGGCCATCGGCGAGGCCATGGCCATCATCATGGTGGCCGGAAACGTGGCCAACATGCCGGGACTGTTTACCTCCGTCCGCTTCCTCACCACGGCCATCGCCTCGGAGATGTCCTATGCCGCCTACGGCAGTCTCCAGCGCAACGCGCTGTACTCCATCGGTCTGGTGCTGTTTTTGTTCATCATGCTCATCAACGTGCTGCTGAATGTGTTCATCAAGAACCGGAAGGAGGACTGACCTGTGGACCAGAAACTCTCTCCCCGCCGCAGGCTGTATGACAGGGGGCTGCGGGGGCTGCTGTGGCTGTGCGCCGGGATCACCTGCGCCCTGCTGATGTTCCTTATTGGCTATATCTTTTATCGGGGGCTGGGGAATATCACCTGGGAGCTGCTGTCCACCCAGACCAGCTATATCAAGGATACCATTGGAATTTTGCCCAATATATTAAATACTTTATATATTATATTGGTATCTATGGTGGCCGTTTTGCCCTTGGGCGTGGGAGCGGCCATCTATCTGACGGAATATGCCTCAAACCGCAAAGTGGTGGCGCTCATCGAGTTTGCTACTGAGACCCTGACAGGCATCCCCTCCATCATTTTCGGCCTGGTGGGCATGCTGTTTTTTGTGCAGAAGATGGGCCTGGCGCCGGGCATTCTGGCCGGCGGATTGACCCTGGTCATCATGATCCTGCCCACCATTGTCCGCACTACCCAGGAAAGCCTCAAGACTGTTCCCCAGGCCTACCGGGAGGGAGCGCTGGGCCTGGGCGCCGGCAAGTGGCACATGGTCCGCACCGTGGTGCTGCCCGGCGCCGTGGACGGCATTGTCACCGGCTGCATTCTGGCGGTGGGGCGCATCGTGGGAGAAAGCGCTGCGCTGCTGTTCACCGCCGGCTTTGGCTTGGTGCTCAATGGCTTTTTCAAGGCCCTCCAGTCCTCCTCCGCCACGCTGACGGTGGCCCTGTACGTCTACGCCAACGAGCGGGGCGAGACCGGCGTGGCTTTTGCCATCGCGGCGATTTTGATGGTGCTGACCTTCCTTATCAACCTGACTGCCAATTACGCGGGCAAGAAACTGAAAAAATAACGGAGTACACGATGGATACGATTTTGCAGGCAAAAAACCTGAATTTGTGGTACGGCCAAAACCACGCTCTTCACGATGTCAGCATTGACATTCCGGCCCATGAGATCACCGCCTTTATCGGG
This sequence comes from Oscillospiraceae bacterium, assembly GCA_021771265.1. Taxonomy (GTDB): domain Bacteria; phylum Bacillota; class Clostridia; order Oscillospirales; family Oscillospiraceae; genus Oscillibacter. The sequence continues at coordinate 7,464 of JAETPK010000071.1, read as the reverse complement.
CCCTCCGGCTGCGGCAAATCCACGTTTCTACGGACGCTGAACCGTATGAACGACCTCATCCCCTCTGTCCGCATCACTGGAGAGGTGGACTACCAGGGCCAGAACATTTACGATGCCGGCGTGGACCCCACGTGGCTGCGCAAGCAGGTGGGCATGGTGTTCCAAAAGGCGAATCCCTTCCCCATGAGCATTTACGACAACGTGGCCTATGGCCCCCGGACCCACGGTATCCGCTCCCGGGTGAAGCTGGATGAGATCGTGGAAAGCTCCCTGCGGGCGGCGGCCATCTGGGACGAGGTGAAGGACCGGCTGAAAAAAAGCGCCCTGGGCCTCTCCGGCGGCCAGCAGCAGCGGCTGTGCATCGCCCGGGCCCTGGCGGTGGAGCCGGAGGTGCTGCTGATGGACGAGTCCACCAGCGCCCTGGACCCTATTTCCACATCCAAGGTCGAAGACCTTGCGGTAGAGCTGAAAAGCAAGTATACTGTCATTATGGTGACGCACAATATGCAGCAGGCCGCCCGTGTCTCCGATAACACCGCCTTCTTCCTGCTGGGAGAGCTGGTGGAATTCGGCAAAACGGAGCAGCTGTTCTCCACGCCGGAGGACAAGCGCACGGAAGATTACATTACCGGACGGTTTGGCTGAGGAGGTGCGTTATGCGGAACAAATTTGACGAGCAGCTGGAAAAGCTGCATGTGGAGCTCATTCAGATGGGTGCCGCCTGCGAGGATGCCATTTCCGCCGCGGCGGAGGCGCTGCTGAAGGGGGATACGGCTCTGGCGGATGCGGCCGAGGAGGCGGAAAAGGACATCGACCAGCGGGAGCGGGAGGTAGAGAACCTGTGCCTGAAGCTGCTTTTGCAGCAGCAGCCTGTGGCCCGGGACCTGCGGGAGATCTCCGCCGCGCTGAAAATGATCTCCGACCTGGAGCGCATCGGCGACCAGGCGGCGGACATCGCGGAGCTGACCCGCTATATCCATCTGACGGACGGGCTGAGCCGTCTCCACATTGGGGAGATGGCCCGGGCGGTCATCGCCATGGTGACAGACAGCGTGGACTCCTTCGTGAAGGGGGACCTGGCCCTGGCCCGGGCCGTGCGGGCCGCTGATGACCAAGTGGACGCCCTGTTTGAGCAGGTGAAGCGGGAACTTATCGACCTTATTGCCGCCGATGCCGCCGCCGGTGAGGTGGGACTGGACATTTTGATGGTGGCCAAGTATCTGGAGCGCATCGGCGACCACGCCACCAATGTGGCGGAGTGGGTGGAGTATTCCCTGACGGGCGTCCATCCCTCTGATGACTGAAGCAGGGAAGGATGCCGCCTTCCCGGTGAACGGGGAAAGGAGCGGGAGGATGCTGACCTTTGAGGATATCAAAAACAACGAGACCATCCGCACGTATATCCAGCGGGCGGATGAGTCTCTCATTGCCCTGGGCTACACGGAGCACAGCTTTGCCCATGTGACTCAGGTGGCGGAGACCGCCGGGTATATCCTGGAGACCCTGGGGTATCCGGCGCGGACGGTGGAGCTGGTAAAAATTGCGGGGTATCTTCACGATATCGGCAATCTTGTGAACCGGGTGGATCACTCCCAGTCCGGCGCTGTCATGGCCTTCCGCATCCTGGACAATCTTAACTGCGCCCCAGAGGAGATCGCCACCATCGTCACCGCCATCGGCAACCACGACGAGGGCACCGGCCAGCCAGTGAACGCCGTGGCGGCGGCCCTGATCCTGGCGGACAAGTCCGACGTCCGCCGCAGCCGTGTCCGCAATATGGATATGGCGTCCTTTGATATCCATGACCGGGTGAACTACTCGGTGAAAAAGTCGAAGCTGAAAATCAACGAGGAGCACACCCTCATCAAGCTGAAGTTGTCCGTGGACACGGCTTACGGCTCCATCATGGATTATTTTGAGATATTCATGCAGCGGATGATCCTCTGCCGGAAGGCGGCGGAGAAGCTGGGGCTGCAATTCAAGCTCATGATCAACGAGCAGCAGCTCATCTGAGCGGGAACGGCGTTCCCGCCCGGAGAACTGCCAAGACGCCAACACATAGGAGGCCCTTATGATCTACTTACTGGAAGATGACGACAGCATCCGGGACCTGGTGATCTATACCCTGAACAGCCAGGGCATGGAGGCCAGGGGCTTTGCGCGGCCATCCCTTTTTTGGCAGGCCGTGGAGGAGGCGGTGCCGGATCTGGCGCTGCTGGACATCATGCTGCCGGAGGAGAATGGCATCTCCGTGCTGAAAAGGCTCCGCGCAGTCGGGCGGACGGCCCGACTGCCCATTATCATGCTGACGGCCAGGGGCACGGAGTACGACAAGGTCACCGGCCTGGACGCCGGCGCCGATGATTACCTGGCCAAGCCCTTCGGCATGATGGAGCTGCTCTCCCGCATCCGGGCCCTGCTGCGGCGGACGGAGACGGAGGGGGTGGTCTACCGCTGCGGCGTACTGGCCGTGGACCCCGGGCGGCACACCGTGGAGGTGTCCGGCCGGAGCGTTGCCCTGACCCAGAAGGAGTTCGAGGTGCTGTGCCTGCTGCTGAAGAATAAGGGTCAGGTCCTGTCCCGGGAGCAGCTGATCCAGCAGGTGTGGGGCTACGCCTTCACCGGGGAGAGCCGCACGGTGGATGTGCATGTGCGGACCCTGCGGCAGAAGCTGGGGGAGGCCGGGGCCTATGTGGAGACGGTCCGGGGCTATGGATATAAGATCGGAGAAGCAGTCTGACCATGACAAGAAAAATCTTTCGCTCCATGGCCGCCGTGTCCCTGGCGGTGCTGGCGGCCAGCCTGGTACTCATCGTGGGGGTGCTCCACGGTTATTTCCAGAACCAGGTCCTGGAGGAGCTGCGGCAAAAAACCACTTACGCCGCTCTGGGCGTGGAGCAGGCGGGCATGGACTATCTGACGGGAGACCTGCCCCGCAGCAGCCGCGTCACCTGGGTGGCGGCGGACGGCACAGTGCTCTTTGACAACTGGGAGGATCCGGCGGCCATGGCCAATCACGCCGACCGGGCGGAGATCCGGGAGGCCCTGCTGACGGGAAAGGGCAGCTCCGCCCGCTATTCCGATACGCTGGCGGAGAAAACGCTGTATTATGCCCTGCGTTTGTCCGACGGTAGCGTGCTGCGGGTGTCGGACACCCAGGATACCGTGTGGCTGCTGGTGCTGGAGGCCGTGCAGCCGGTGGCCTTTGTGCTGCTGGCGGCCTTGGTGCTGGCCCTGTGGCTGTCCGGCCGGGTGGCCCGACAGCTGGTGGCCCCCATCAACGCCATGGACCTGGAAGACCCGGAGGGGGAGCCGCCCTATGAGGAGCTGGCACCGCTCCTGGGCCGCATCCGCAGCCAAAACCGCCAGATCCGGCGGCAGATGCAGGACTTGCGGCGGCGCCAGGAGGAATTCGGCGCCATTACGGAGAATATGAGCGAGGGCCTGCTGGTCATCGACCGGGAGACCCGGGTGCTGTCCTACAACACCGCCGCCCTGCGCCTGCTGCGGGGGGCGAAGCCCCAGGCGGGGGAGAGCGCCTACGCGCTGAACCGGGAGATGGGCTTTCGCCGCTGCGTGGAGGGCGCCCTGTCCGGACAGCGGACGGAGCAGCTTTTGGAGCGGGATGGCAGCTGCCGCCAGGTGATCGCAAGCCCGGTTCAGCAGGACGGCGCCGTGGGCGGCGCGGTGCTGGTGGTGCTGGATGTGACGGAGAAGGAGCAGCGGGAGCAGCTGCGGCGGGAGTTCACCGCCAACGTGTCCCATGAGCTGAAAACGCCCCTGACCTCCATTCTGGGCACGGCGGAGATTTTGGAAAACGGCCTGGTGCAGCCGGTGGACATCCCCCACTTCGCGGGGAATATCCACCGGGAGGCCCAGCGGCTCATCGGCCTGGTGAACGACATCATCAAGCTCTCCCGCCTGGACGAGGGAGACAGCGGTGGCCAGTGGGAGACCGTGGAGCTCCATGCCCTGGCGGAGAACGTGCTGGCCCAGCTGGGCCAGGCGGCGGAGACGAAGCAGGTCACCCTGCGCCTGGAGGGCGGAAAGGCCCTTGCCCGGGGCGTGCCCCAGATCCTGGAAGAGATCCTCTATAACCTCTGTGACAACGCCGTGGCTTACAACCGTCCCGGCGGCTCCGTCACCGTCACCGTGGAGGAGTCGGAGCAGGGCGCCCGGGTGGCGGTGGCTGACACCGGCGTCGGTATTCCGCCGGAGGCCCGGGAGCGGGTGTTTGAGCGGTTTTACCGTTTGGACAAGAGCCATTCCGGCACCGGCACCGGCCTGGGCCTCTCCATTGTGAAGCACGGCGCCGCTTACCTGGGGGCGAAGCTCAGCCTGGAGAGCCAGGTGGGCGTGGGCAGCACCTTTACCGTGGAATTTCCAAAGGTTTGAAAGACCGGACGCGAAAGCGTCTGGTCTTTTTCTAAAGACAAACCGTATATTGTGAAGTAAATATTCCAAAACGTATTTAAAATGTGGAACCTTTCGCATAAGGCCGGGAGCTTCCGCGCATACTACCTCCAGATATGGAGGTCGTATATGGAAGAGATCGCAGAAAAGTATCAGGACAATGTCCGCTGGTTCGACGAGACACTGGGAGTAGGCCGCAGCTGCGACCTGGTGAGCCGGGATCTGCGCATCGGCGGCCGCCGGGCCCGCATCTGGGTCATCGACGGCTTCGGCGGCGACGCGGTGCTGGAGCGGATGGGCTCCTTCTGGCTGGGACTGGCGCCGGGAGATGTGGAGGGCCTGACGGAGATGCAGGCCTTTATTGACCGCTTTGTCACCTTTATGGAGGCCGATGCCTCCACTGACCGGGAGAACATCGTCACCTCGGTGCTGCTGGGGAAGACGCTGCTGTTAGTGGAGGGCGTCCGGGGCGCGGCCCTGATCGACTGCAAGGAGTATCCCGGCCGCAGTGTGCAGGAGCCGCCGGACGGCAAAGTGCTCCGCGGCGCCCACGACGGTTTTATCGAGGCGGTGGTGCCCAACATGGCCCTGCTGCGCCGCCGCATCCGGGACCCCCGCCTGACCATGGAGGGATTGAAGGCGGGCACCCGGTCACATACGGATATCGTGCTGTGCTATCTGGATGACAAGGTGGACCGGCAGCTGCTGGCAGAGCTCCGGGAAAAGCTGACGGCCATTGAGGCAAAGTCCCTCATCATGAGCCAGGAGAGCGTGGTGGAGGCCATCCGCCCCAAGCAGTGGTACAATCCATTCCCCAAGGTCCGCTACACGGAGCGGCCGGACACTGCTGCCGCCTCGGTGATGGAGGGCAGCATCGTGGTGATGGTGGATACCTCTCCGTCGGTGATGCTGCTGCCCACCACTTTTTTTGACTTCACCCAGGAGGCCAACGAGTTTTATTTTCCGCCTCTGGTGGGGACTTACCTGCGCTTGCTGCGCATCATCGTGTTCCTCATCTCCCTGCTCATCACCCCCGCCTGGTATCTGATGGTCTGCGAGCCGGGGCGGCTGCCGGGCTGGCTGAATTTTTTGTCCTCGCCGGAGCCGGCGTCGCTGCCGCTTTTGTGGCAGCTGCTGGTGGTGGAGTTTCTCATCGACGTTTTGAAGCTGGCGTCCTTGAATACGCCGGACTCCCTGTCCAATTCCTTTTCCATGCTGGGAGCGCTGATTTTAGGCGATTTCGCCGTCCAGGCCGGGTGGCTGGGGCCGGAGGTGCTGGTGTATATGGCCTTTGTGTCCGTGGCGGGCTTTGCTCAGCCCAGCTATGAGATGGGCTACGCCTTCAAGCTGCTGCGGCTGGTGCTGCTGCTGGTGACGGCGGCCTTTGACGTGTGGGGCTTTGCTTTGGGGGTCCTGGGCATTTTGGCGCTGCTGGCCACCACAAAGCCTGTGGTGGGGAAGGGGTATCTCTATCCACTCATTCCCTTCAACGGCAAGGCACTGCGGCGGCTTTTGCTGCGGGAGCCTATCAGCCGGGATAACACCTGACGAAAAAAGCAGAGCCCGCGCCATTTGGCGCGGGCTCTGCTTTGCCTCATTCCTCAATGCTGATGGCGCTGACAGGGCAGCCGTCCCGGGCCTCCTGGGCCTGGTCCAGCAGCTCCGCCGGTACGTCGCCGCCGTGGGCAAAGCCGTCGTCTCCCATGGAAAAAACCTCCGGACAGGTGCCGGCACACAGGCCGCAGCCGATACAGGATTCATTGACAGTGGCGTTCATGGATCTCCTCCGATTCACTCAATGATATTTCCATCCCGGCCCAGTGTTACCACCTGCCAGGGGATGAACTTTCCGCTTTGCCGCAGGGCGGTCTCCGCCGCCCGCTGGATGCCGCCGCAGCAGGGCACCTCCATGCGGACGATGGTGACCTCCCGGATATCGTTGCGGCAAAGGATCTCCGTCAGCTTTTCCGCGTAATCGCCCTCGTCCAGCTTGGGACAGCCGATGACGGTGACGCGGCCCGCCATGAACCGCCGGTGGAAATCCGCCCGGGCATAGGCGGCGCAGTCCGCCGCCACCAGCAGCCTGGCACCGTCAAAAAACGGCGCCTCCACGGGGACCAGCTTTAGCTGCACCGGCCACTGGCCGAGGCAGGACACGGGCCCCTCCTCCGCTGCCGGCATGCCAGTCGTGGGCCGCAGGGTCCGGACGGCGTTGCCGGCGCAGCCGGAGCGGGTCACCGGCGCGGAGCCCTGGAGCTTCGCGGCCTTTTTCGCCAAAACGGCGGCTTCGTCATAAGGCGCCGCCTCCCGCTCCACAAAGGTGATGGCGCCGGTGGGGCAGGTGGGCAGGCAGTCGCCCAGCCCGTCGCAGTAATCGTCCCGCAGCAGGACGGCCTTGCCGTCCTGCATGGCGATGGCGCCCTCGTGACAGGCCGCGGCGCAGGCGCCGCAGCCATTGCATATTTTCTGATCGATCTCAATGATCCGACGTAGCATAGTATTTCTCCTTTTTCCCGTTTCAAACACGGGGCTTGTGTTGGTGAGAAAATTATCTTACAATATCTCTGAAAAGTCTGTTGCTTTTTCAACAAAATGAACAGTTCAGCAAAAAAATCGCCGTCGATCGGGAGGAAACGCCATGCTGCTGCGGGTACCGGATTATTTTGAACGATTTCATTGCTTGGCGGGGGCGTGTCCCCACACCTGCTGCGCCAAGTGGGAGGTGGTCATCGACGAGGAGACCGCCCTGCGGTATTTTGACGTGCCCGGTCCCCTGGGGGACAAGCTGCGGGCCGCCTTACAGTACGATGCGGACGGGGACGCCTGCTTTCCGCTGGACGGCGGCCGGTGCCCGTTTCTGGACGGGGAGGGCCTGTGCGAGATCCACAGGACGCTGGGGCAAGACGCCACCAGTATCACCTGCCGGGAGCATCCCCGCTTTGTTGAGGATTACGGTCCCTTCCGGGAGGTGACCCTTTCCGCCTCCTGCCCGGCGGCCAACGCCCTGCTGCTGGGCAGCGAAGAGCCGCTGACCTTCCGGGAGGTCAGGAC
>JAETPK010000070.1 GCA_021771265.1 Oscillospiraceae bacterium | reverse complement strand
AATACATACCGCCCATGTCGGGGGCTGCGGGCGCGGCGGGCGCGGGAGGCTCGGGCTTGTCGGCCACCAGGGACTCCGTGGTCAGGACCATGGCGGAGACGGAAGCGGCGTTCTCCAGAGCGGAGCGGGTCACCTTGGCGGGATCGATGATGCCGGAAGCGACCATGTCGCAGTACTCTTCCTTATAGGCATCGAAGCCGTAGCCGTCCTTGCCGGAGGTACGGACCTTCTCCAGGATAACGGAGCCGTCCAGACCGGCGTTGGCCGCGATCTGGCGGATGGGGGCCTCCAGAGCCTTGGCGATGATCCGAACGCCGGTCTTCTCGTCGCCCTCCACGGAGGACAGCAGTGCCTCCACGGCGGGGATGATGTTGACGAAGATGGTGCCGCCGCCGGCGACCACGCCTTCCTCAACGGCAGCGCGGGTGGCATTCAGCGCGTCCTCGATGCGGAGCTTCTTCTCCTTCATCTCGGTCTCGGTGGCAGCGCCGACCTTGATGACGGCCACGCCGCCGGCCAGCTTGGCCAGGCGCTCCTGGAGCTTCTCCTTGTCATACTCGCTGGTGGTGTTGGCGATCTGGGCGCGGATCTGGGCCACACGGTCCTTGATGGCAGTGGCGTCACCAGCACCGTCCACGATGGTAGTGTTCTCCTTGGTGACCTTCACCTGACGGGCACGGCCCAGCATGGAGATGTCGGCGGTCTTCAGCTCCAGACCGACCTCCTCGCTGATGACGGTGCCACCGGTCAGGGTTGCGATGTCCTGCAGCATCTCCTTGCGGCGGTCGCCGAAGCCGGGAGCCTTCACGCAGACCACGTTCAAGGTACCCCGCAGGCGGTTGACGATCAGAGTGTTCAGGGCCTCGCCCTCTACATCCTCGGCCACGATCACCAGCTTCTTGCCGGACTGGACCAGCTGCTCCAGCAGGGGCAGGATGTCGGCGATGACGGAGATCTTCTTATCGGTGATGAGGATATAGGCGTCATCCACGACGGCTTCCATCTTCTCCATGTCGGTGGCCATGTAGGGCGTGATATAGCCACGGTCGAACTGCATGCCTTCCACAACCTCGGAATAGGTCTCAGCGGTCTTGGATTCCTCAATGGTGATGACGCCATCGGCGGAGACCTTCTCCATGGCGTCGGCGATCAGCTTGCCGATCTCCTCATCACCGCTGGACACAGCGCCGACACGGGCGATGTCCTTGGAACCGTCCACGGTCTTGGCCTGCTTCTTGACCTCGGCCACGGCGGCTTCCACAGCCTTGGCCATGCCCTTCTTTACCACGATGGGGTTGGCACCGGCGGCCAGATTCTTCAGGCCCTCATGGATCATGGCCTGGGCCAGCAGGGTGGCGGTGGTGGTGCCGTCGCCGGCAACGTCGTTGGTCTTGGTGGAAACTTCCTTCACCAGCTGGGCGCCCATGTTCTCAAAGGGATCGTCCAGCTCCACTTCCTTGGCGATGGTCACGCCGTCGTTGGTGATGAGGGGAGCGCCGTACTTCTTGTCCAGGACCACGTTGCGGCCCTTGGGACCCAGAGTGACCTTGACGGTATCGGCCAGAGTGTTGACGCCGGCTTCCAGGGCCTTACGGGCCTCGTCGCCGCGCTTGATAAGCTTAGACATGATGAACTACCTCCAAAATTTAAGATGATCCGCAAATGCGAAATGGTTTTTTACAATGACTGCCTTAGTCCACGATGGCCAGAATGTCATTCTGGCGGACAACAACATACTCCACGTCCTCCAGGGTGACCTTGGTGCCGGCATACTGGCTGGTGATGACCTTGTCGCCGGGCTTCACGGTCATGACAATGTCCTTACCGTCCACGTTGCCGCCAGGGCCGACGGAGATGACTTCGGCCACGGAGGGCTTCTCCTTGGCGGAGCCGGTGAGGATGATGCCGCCCTTGGTGGTCTCCTCGACCTCAACCATTTTCAGGATGACGCGATCTGCAAGCGGAGTGAGTTTCATTTGGGGTTCCTCCTTAAGAATATAAAAATTTTTGAAAACAATTTCAGCGTTAGCACTCGGTTTCTTTGAGTGCTAACGCTGCTATATTAGCGCAACTGGTCCCGTTTGTAAAGGGGAAATTGCGGAAAAGTTATGAAGAATTTGTAAATGTTCTCCGCGGCCATTCACCGGGCGGTGGCGTTGGGACTGCATTCTTTGGGGCCGAAGAAGTTCAGCCGCTTGTCCGACAGCGCCAGCACTGCCTCCCGGCTGCGGAAGCACTCCCCGTCCAGGCAGGTGACGATGTCCGTCTCGCTCTGGATGCGGACGGTCCGGGCGGTGCTGACCCGCACCAACTCCGGCGGCAGCAGGTGGTAGTCTCCCGCGGAATAGGCGCTGAACAGCCGGGCAAATTTGCCGCGCCCCACCTTTTTGACCAGAATGGTATGGAGCACGCCGTCGTCCATCCGGGCCTCCGGCACCGGCATGGAACCGCCGCCGTAATAGCGGCCGTTGCACATGGACACCAGCAAAAAATCGTCCTCCATCCGTTCGTCATCCAGCCAAACAGTCCAGCGGCTGCCGACAGGCCGCAGCAGTACGTTGGCGGCCACGGCTGCCAGATAGCTGCCCCGGCCGGACAGCAGGGGCAGGCCGCTGTACTGGTGGACGCTGTCCGCCACCTGGGCGTCGATACCGCTGCAGGCAATAGTCAGGCACAGACGGCCATTGCAGTCGATCAGATCCAGGGGAAACGGCTCCCCGTCCCACAAATTTTCTACGTCAGCGAACTTCTCCGCGTCCGGGCCAAAGTTTTTCAAAAAATCGTTGCCGGTGCCAGTGGGGATAACGGTCATGGCGGCGTTGGGGAACCCAGCGGCGCCGTTAGCCACCTCATGGGCGGTGCCATCGCCGCCGCAGGCGTACAGCCGCAGCGCCTCCCCTGTCTCTGCCAGCTTCCGGGCCATATCCGTGGCGCCGCCGGGACGGTCCGTCAGCATGCACTCGCACACGAGGCCGTGGTCCCGCCGCAGCCGGTCCGCCATGTCATAGATGCGGGCGGTCCGATCCCGCTTCCCCGCGCGCGGGTTGATGATAAATACATGCTTCACCAGGACACCCCCCTGTTTTTCTCTTTATTTTCCATACAGAAATGCGTCGCACTTGAGCATGCCATTGTACAGCTTCCGCTTCTTGTCCGCCGGACGGCCGAAGCAGCGTTCGAACTCCGTGTGGGAGGAGAGCACCACCACCCGCCACTTGGGCGGCAGGTCCCGGAGCGCCCGGCCAAACATCCGGTACAGCTCCTCCGCCTCCTTTTTCTCCAGCAGACGCTCGCCGTAGGGCGGGTTGGTGACCAGTTGGCCGTACTCGCTGTCCCGGTGGAACTTTCCCGCGTCCGCCACCTCGAAGCGGATGCAGTCCTCCACGCCGGCCAGCTCCGCGTTGTGCTTCGCCAGCTCCACGGCGGCGGGGTCGATATCACCGCCCCAGATGTCGTAATTCCCATGGAACTCCTTGTCCATGGCCTCGTCGGCGGCGTCCAGCCACAGTTTAGAGTCCATGTTTTTCCACTTCTGCGCGGCAAAGCTCCGGTCCAGGCCCGGCGCCCGGTTCTTGGCGATGAGGGCCGCCTCGATGGGAATGGTGCCGCTGCCGCAAAAGGGATCGCAGAAGGGGTCCTTCCCCCGGTAGCGGGCAATGGTCACCAGGGCCGCCGCTAACGTCTCCCGCAGGGGAGCGCCCATGTTCCGGGCCCGGTAGCCCCGCTTGTACAGCCCCTCGCCGGAGGTGTCCAGATACAGCGTGGCCATATCCTTCACGATGGAAAACTGGATCTGATAGCGGCTGCCGGTCTCCGGCAGGGTCTCGCAGCCGTACACGTCTCCCAGCCGCTTGGCGGAGGCCTTTTTTACAACGGCCTGGCAGGCGGGCACAGAGTGGAGGGCGGAGTTGATGGAATAGCCCTTCACGGGGAATTCGCCGTCCCGGGGGATATAATCCTCCCAAGGCAGGGCCAGCACACCCTGGAACAGCGCCTCGAAATCCGGCGCCGGAAAGGCCCCCAGCTCCATCAGCACCCGGGCGCCGCAACGCAGGTTGATGTTCAGCCGGGCGATGTCCGCCATGGTCCCCTCGCAGTGGACCCGGCCATTCTCCGCCCGTACATTTTGTAATTGCAGGCGCTTCATCTCATCTGCCACCAGGGCCTCCAGCCCGAACAGACAGGGCACCGTCAATGTCATGGCCCGCACCTCCTTTGTCAGCATGGTTTCTTCCGCACCAGTATAACAGGAAATGCCAGACTCCGCAACGGCAGGATTTTCTTGTGTTTGTCCGCGGCATATGATATATTGTTTTCAAAAGGCGAACACGTGATCTTGAAGGGAGGCGCTTATGAAGCTGTACCAAGCCATCAAGTGGGCCATGACCATCGGGGCGGCGGCACTTTTGCCCGCCATGTTTTTCGTACCCGCCCTGGCGGCGCGGCGGGACTTGTTTTTCTGGATGCTGTACGGCGTATATGTGCTGGCGGTGTTATTCGTCTGGGGCGTCACGGGAAAGGGGAACCGGAACGTGAGCCGGGACTTTGACCCGGAAGCGGACAATCAAAAGCTGGATGAGACCAAAGAGATCATTCTGGAGCAGAGCCGCTGGGGCGCTTATTGGTCCATGAAAAAATAGCAAAGGGCGCCGTCCCCGCGTCTGTGGGACGGCGCTCTTTGTAACCGAAATGAAATGCTTTTTCTGTTCGGGGCATGATATGATAGTCCTGAACCTACAAAAAGCGGATAGGAGGAACTATGGATCTGATGAGTTGGCTCTGGCTGGGGGCGGCGGTGCTGTTCGGCGTCGTGGAGGCCCTTACCGCCGGGCTGGTGTCCATCTGGTTCGTGGCCGGCGCCGCGGCGGCCCTGGTCGGGGCGCTTTTGGGTGCGGGCCTTGGCGTGCAGGTGGCGCTGTTTCTGGCGGTGTCTGCGGCAGCCCTGGCGGCCACGCGGCCCCTGGTGCGGCGGTTCACCAAAGGCGGTGCCGTGGCCACCAACGCGGACCGGGCTTTGGGAGAAACCGCCAAAGTCACAGAGGCCATCGACAACACCGCGTCCACCGGCGCCGTCTATGTGGACGGCAAGACCTGGACGGCCCGCAGCGCCGACGGCAGCGTCATTCCCGCCGGGGCCATGGTGCAGGTGCTGCGGATAGAGGGCGTCAAGCTGTTTGTGAAAACGATTGAGGAAAAAGTGGAGGTAATATTATGAGCTTTGGTTGGATCATCCCCGCCATTCTGGTGGTCTTGCTGCTGGTGATCATCATCAGCAACATCGTCATCGTCCAGCAATCCCGGGCCTATGTGGTGGAGCGGCTGGGCGCTTTCCGGGCCGTTTGGAACGTGGGCCTGCATCTGAAGGTCCCCTTCATCGAGCGGGTGGCCAAAAAGGTGTCCCTGAAGGAGCAGGTGGCGGACTTCGCCCCCCAGCCCGTCATCACCAAGGACAACGTCACCATGCAGATCGACACCGTCATCTACTTCCAGATCACGGACCCCAAGCTGTACACTTACGGCGTGGAGCACCCCATGAACGCCATTGAAAATCTGACGGCCACCACCCTGCGAAACATCATCGGCGACATGGAACTGGACCAGTCCCTGACCTCCCGCGACACCATCAACACCCGGATGCGGGCCATTCTGGACGAGGCCACGGACCCCTGGGGCATCAAGGTCAACCGGGTGGAGCTGAAGAACATCATCCCGCCCAAGGAGATCCAGAACGCCATGGAGAAGCAGATGAAGGCGGAGCGGGAGCGCCGGGAGTCTATCCTCCAGGCGGAGGGCCAGAAGCAGTCCCAGATTCTGGTGGCCGAAGGCGAGAAGCAGTCCGCCATCCTGCGGGCCGATGCGGAAAAGCAGGCGGCCATCTTGAAGGCGGAGGGCGAGAAGGAAGCCCGCATCATGGCCGCCGAGGCCGAGGCCCAGGCCATCATGCAGGTGCAGAAGGCCATGGCCGACTCCTTGAAACTCCTGAACGAAGCCGCCCCCAACGACCAGGTGGTGAAGCTGAAGGCCCTGGAGGCCATGCAGAAGGTGGCGGATGGCAAGGCCACGAAAATCATCATCCCCAGCGAGCTCCAGGGACTGGCGGGGCTTGCCGCCAGTGCCAAGGCCGTCTTTGAGAGCGAGGACCCCAAGGCGGAATAATAGCGCAAGGGAGCCGCGGCGCGGCTCCCTTTTTGCCGCGTCACAGCCGCCCCAGAGAATGCCCCGCCGCCGGAATTCCGCCGGCAAAGAAAAGAATGTCCGGCCGGGCCATCAGTTTCAAGATCCCTCGCACCACAGGGGCGTTCACCCGCCCTATACGCTTTGCAACGCGAATGTCCATGTAGGGTCCTCCCCTTTCAAATTTTTCCGCGTTCAACGATAAAAAATTAAACCGGAGCAAGGGCATTCGTTATGAGTGCCCTTGCTCCGCTTCTTTTATTCAGCCGCATTTATAGATCGGACCGCTCCTTCGTCAAGCAGGTAGCACATGCCCCGCGAAATTCCGGAAAATGTTCCGCGGGCTTCTAAAATTCTTGCGGGTTTTTCACACATTCGCAGACTGTTTTCCCGTCGTCCCGGTTTTTTTGAAACTTTTCCTTACATTTTTCCATCAAAATATGGTAAACTAAAGATGCAGCGTGCGGTCCGGCAGGCGTAAGTCCAGTTGCCGGCCCGCACACTTTTTGTATGATTTGAAAAATGGATCGGCGGAAAGGAGAAGTCAGATGTTTCAAGCAGGAGATTTGGTCGTATACGGCTCCACCGGCGTCTGCCGCGTGGAGGAGATCACCCAGCCCGGCACCTCCGGAGCGGACCGGGACAGGCAGTTTTATCGGCTCAAGCCCTTGCAGCAGGATGGCGTCATCTACACGCCAGTGGACAATGCAAAGGTGCCCATGCGGCCTGTGATTTCCCGGGCGGAGGCGGAGGCTCTCATCGACTGCATCCCCACCATCCGGGCGGAGGCCTATCACGGCCCCACCCTCCAGGCCCTGGCCCAGCACTACCAGTCCGCCGTCCGCACCCATGAGTGCCGGGATCTGGTGGAGCTGATGATGTCCATCTATGTCAAGCGCCAGCAGGCGGAAGCCCAGAAGCGGCGGCTGGGCATGGTGGATGAGCGGTTCATGAAGCAGGCGGAGCGGCTTTTGTACGGAGAGCTCTCCGTGGCGCTGGATATCCCCTTTGACCAGGTGGAGCCATACATCGCCCGCCGGGTGAGCGGAGGCACCCCCGCTGGAATGGAGACATAAAAGAGCGGGCACAGCTGCCCGCTCTTTTTTGCTGCGTTCACTTCGGCGCCAGCTGGGGATTGATCTCGTCCAGCCAGGGGACGATGTCCCGGATGTCGCTGATGACCAGGTCCGGCTTTTCCGCGTCGGCGGCCACGCCGGCATCCTTCTCCGCAGAAAGGTAGGAACCGATCTGCACGGCCTTGGCAAAGCCCGCCCGCTTGGAGCCGATGATATCCCGGGAGACGGTGTCTCCCACGTAGACGCACTCCGCCGGAACCACCTGCATCTGATGCATGGAAATGCGGAACAGCTCCTGATGGGGCTTACGGTAGCCGGTGACGCTGGACACCGTCACATCCTCCATATATTTGCGGATTCCATAGTCCTCCAGCACGTTGAACACGTTGTACAGCGAAGCGTTGTTGGAGATGACGCCCAGGTGGTAACCCCGGGACTGTAGCGCCTGGAGCATCTCCTCCACGCCGGGGCGCAGTTCCCGGTGGTAATAGGTGACCTCCCACAGGTTTGCCAGCTCCTCGGCAATGGCCTCCAGCTTCTCCCGGTCAAAGCCGAATTCCTTCAGATAGAAGTCCGGCCAGATCTCCTCCGGCTTTAGCTCCCGCATGGCAGGCTCGCTCCAATTTTTGTACGCCTTTAGTCCGGCCATAACCCGGCGGTCAAATTCCGCCGCGTCGCAGCCAGGCTCCAGGCCATGGGCCCGCAGGGTCTCTTGCAGCTTCACCATGACCTCCGCCTGCGTTTCCTTGTTGTTCCAGATGTCCTCCAGGGTCCCGCCCATGTCAAATAATACGGTCGTCAGCATTGGTATGCCTCCTCAATGATTTATTTTGAAAGGGCGCAGGACGCCCAAACCGCGTTGTGGTCAGACAGCTCCCGCCCGGTAAACCGGGCCAGAGCGGAACCCGGGACCGCGAAGCCGCAGTCCTCCGTCTGCGTGGAGATGGTCCGGCTCTCCCGCACCTGCGCTCCCCGTACCAGCAGCCAATCCAGCCGCAGGTCCAGATGGCGCTGGCCCGCGCCGTCCCCGCAGAAGGGAAGAGGCGGCAGGGGCTTGCGGCGGGTGGCAATGGGATGGTCCGGCACCGCCAGGTAGCCGGCGGCGGCCGCCGCGCCGAGGCAGCCCTCCCACTGGGCCACATCCTCCAGACAGCGGCGCTGGAGCCCCGCGTCACCGGCGATCTCCTGGATGGCATCCTTGTCCCGGCCGTCGAAGGTGTTGGTGTTCAGGTCGCCGCCCAGAATGACCGGCATGCCGGGGAACATCTCCTCCGCCGCGGCCAGCACCGCTTCCAGCTGGGCCTGCCGGCCCGGGCCGTGGGTGCGGTTTTCCAAGTGGATGGTGGCCACGCCCACCGGTGTGCCCGCCACATCCAGCTCCGCCAGGATGGCCAGGCGTCCGCCGATGCGGCGCTGGCGGTCAAAGTACCAGTTGTACTGCTCCGGCAGGCGCAGGATCTTTGCTCGGGTAATGGGCCAGCGGGAGAAAATGGCGTTGCCGTGGAAGCCCTTGGGATCTTCCCCGTTCACCAGCTCGATAAATTCCAGGCCGAACACGTAATTCATGCCCAGCCGCTCCGCCAGAAGGCGGGTGGTATCCCGGCAGCCGGAGCGGACGCAGCCGTCGTCCAGCTCATTGGCCAGGATCACGTCAAAGGGCTTTACCGCCGGACAGGTCTCCAAAAAATCGCCCAGCTCCTCCAGGCAGACGCCCCGCTCCATATTGAACACCAGCATTCCCAGGGCCTCCGGTCTTTCCGCCGACGGAGAGACCTGGTTGTAAACCTCCGCCTGGGAAAACTGCGGGATCTGTTCCATGACCTCCCGCTGGGAGACGTGGTCCAGCAGCGCTCCCAAACGCTGCCGTTCTTCATTGGGTATCCCGTTCATGGTCGTACCTCCTCAAGCTTGCTCTGCCGTGTACAGGGGCCACACAGCTGGATCGGATCATCAGCTCCGGCCGGAGCAGGTCCACCGTCCGTTTCCTCTCCCCCTCGATCTGCTCCACCAGACGGTCCACGGCGATGCGCCCCTGGCGAAATTTCTTCTGAGAAACCGTCGTCAAATGGATCCTCGGCAGGGCGGCAAAGGAAATATTGTCATATCCCACCAGGGATACGTCGTCCGGTATGGAAATGCCGCACTCCTCCGCCGCCTCCATGATCTTCAGCGCGGTCACATCGGAAAAAGCGAAAATAGCCTCCGGCAGGGGGCCTCCCCTGCGAAACAGCTCCAAGGCCATCTCACGGCTCCAGTTCCGCATCAATCCCACATCTGCCGGCGCGGCCAGGTCCCGGCCCTTCAGGCCGGCCTCCGCCAGTGCCCGGTGGAAGCCTCGGATGCGCAGGGTCCGGGTCCGGGAGGTGGTCCGCCCGCCAAAAAACAAAATGTCCCGGTGGCCAAGCCCCACCAGATAGCGGGCGGCCTCGTAGGCGCCGGCTTCGTTGTCCGCCATGACGTAACTGCAATCCTCGCCGTGGTTCACCCCGATGTACACGCAGGGCAGTCCTCCCAGCAGCTCCTTGTGGTGAGCCTGGGATGTGGGAGACAGGGCGGAGATGATAACGCCGTCGATCTGCCGGGACAAAAAGCCGTCGATCCCCTTGAGCTCCTGCTCCTGGATACGCATGGAATTGCTCAGCAGCATCCGATAGCCCCGCTTTGCCGCCTGTCGTTCGATGGCGGTGGCCATGTCGGCAAAATAGGGGTTGGAGATGTCCGGCACGATGACGCCGATGGTGTGGGTGGATTGTCCGGCAAGGCCCCGGGCCGCCGCGTTGGGCACATACCCCAGCTGTATGCAGGCGGAGCGCACCTTTTCCTTCGTCTCCCGGCTGATCTCAGGCCGGTCATCCAATGCCCGGGAGACCGTGGCAAAGCTGACGCCCGCCAGGGCGGCCACATCCTTAATCGTCGCTCTCTTCTTCATCATTCTCGTAAAGCAGCATCGCCTCTTCCTGGGCGGAGCGGAAGGCAGGCGGTGTGCCCGGTCCGGCCTCGGGGCCGAACAGGGCTTCTTCCGGCGTGACCTCCGGTTCTTTCTCCGCGGGTCCCGCGGGAGGCTCCGGCTGCGGCGGGGGAGGCGCCTTGCGGGACGGCTTTTGGGCCGCTTCCTTTTCCATGGCTTCCCGCAGTTCCTCCTGAATGGTCTTTCTATGGTTCAGCGCGGGGT
>JAETPK010000069.1 GCA_021771265.1 Oscillospiraceae bacterium | reverse complement strand
TTCCCTGTATCTGGCGATCTGTACAAAAATAGCCAGTAATTTTTTCAGCTTCCTTTCTTGCATTTTAGCATCCCATCCGCTACAATACAAGTACAAGCAAAGAATGATAGCTGCAACGTAGTGCCGTGCGCACGGGCTGACACCTATCATTCCTTATTTTTTTGATAGGTGTTTCAAACCAAAGCCGGTTTGGAGCGCCTTTTCTTTTTACCCGAATTTCAAAACACAAGGAGGTTTTTCATATGATCTTACTGGCAAACGGCAGAGTCATCACCCGGGACCCCGACGGCGTCGGTTATTTCAAGAACGGCGGCGTGGTCACCGACGGCGGCAGGATTGCGGAGGTGGGCGCCACCACCGATTTGAAAGCCAAGTACCCCCAGGCGGAATTCGTAGACGCCAAGGGCGGCGTCATCATGCCGGGCCTCATCAACACCCACACCCACATTTACTCCGCCCTGGCCAGGGGCCTCTCCATCAGCGGCTATAATCCCACGAACTTCTACGAGGTGCTGGACGGCCAGTGGTGGTACATCGACCGCCACCTGACTCTGGAGGCCACCCGGGCCAGCGCCCAGGCTCTGGTCATCGACAGCATCAAGCAGGGCGTCACCACCATTTTCGACCACCACGCCTCCTTCTGCGAAATCCCCGGCTCCCTCATGCAGATTGCGGAGGTGACGAGGGCCTTCGGCATCCGGGCCAGCCTGTGCTATGAAGTCTCCGACCGGGACGGCGAGGAAAAGTCCATCCAGTCCGTCCAGGAGAACAAGGACTTCATCGACTACTGTGAGAAAAACCCCAGCGACATGCTGAAGGCCATGTTCGGCGGCCATGCCCTGTTCACCATCTCCGACAAGACCTTTGACCGCATGAACGCCGCCAACGGCGGCCGGGTGGGCTATCACATCCATGTGTCCGAGGGCATGAACGATGTGTACGATTCTCTCCAGAATTACGGCCGCCGCCCTGTCCAGCGGCTCCAGGACCACGGCATTCTGGGACCCAAGACCATCCTGGGCCACTGCATCCACGTGAACACCGCCGAAATGGACATCATCAAGGCCACAGACACCATGTGCGTCAACAACCCCGAGAGCAACATGGGCAACGCCGTGGGCATCTCCCCCGTCCTTCAGCTCTACAAGAAGGGCATCCTCATCGGCATGGGCACCGACGCCTACACCAACGACATGCTGGAATCCATCAAGGTGGCACTGTGCTCCCAGCGGCACAACGCCTGCCTCCCCGGCGTGGGCTGGTGCGAGGTCACCGATATGCTGTTCAAAAACAACGCCAAAATGGCGGAGCGGTGCGGCTTCCCCACCATGGGCGTTTTGAAGCCCGGCGCCGCGGCGGACGTCATTGTCATGGACTACAAGCCCTTCACCCCCTTCTCTGACGCCAATATCGACGGCCACATGCTCTTCGGCATGACGGGCCGGCAGTGCCAGACCACCATGGTGAACGGCAAGCTCCTGATGAAGGACCGGCAGCTGGTGAACATTGACGAGGAAGCCGTCAACGCCCACATTCTGGAAGCATCCAAGAAGCTGTGGGGCGAATTGAACCCTTAAACAATTAGGAATGAGGAGTTAGGAATTGTCTATACCCGATAATTCCTGTTCCTCAAAATTCCTAATTCCTAATTCACCAAACAAGGAGGATCAACCTATGTCTGAATTAATGACCCCCATTCCCTTCCGGGAACTGATGACCTGGGTCACCACTGAATACCAGCGGGACGGCTCCGTGTTCGGCGTCCCCAAGCCCTACAAGGCGGGCACGAAAAAGCTGCCCATCTTCGGCGAGACCATTGAGGCTCCCTTCGGTCCCGCCGCCGGCCCCAACACCCAGCTGGCCCAAAACATCATCGCCGGTTACTTCGGCGGCGCCCGGTTCTTTGAGCTGAAAACTGTCCAGAAAATGGACGGCGCGGAGCTGGCCGCCTGCATTAACCGCCCCTGCATTCTGGCGGAGGACGAGTGTTACAACTGCGAGTGGTCCACGGAGCTGTACGTCCAGCAGGCCTTTGAGGAGTATGTGAAGGCCTGGTGCGCTCTGAAGATCATGAGCAAGGTGTACGGCCTGGGCGACTCCAACGGCTTCGTGTTCAACATGAGTGTTGGCTATGACCTGGCGGGCATTCAGGGCGAGAAGATCGACACCTTTTTAAACGGCATGATGGATGCCTCTACCACCCCCATTTTCCAGGAGTGCATCCGGGTCCTGAAGGAGCTCTTCCCCGGCGAGAGCGCCTATATCGACACCATCACCCCCCATGTCTCCGGCTCCGTCACGGTGTCCACCCTCCACGGCTGCCCGCCGGATGAGATCGAGCGCATCGCCTCTTACCTCATTGAGAAAAAGCACCTGCACACCTTCGTCAAGTGCAATCCCACCCTTCTGGGCTACGAGACTGCCCGCACCATCCTGGACGGTATGGGCTACGATTACATCGCCTTTGATGACCACCATTTCAAGGAGGACCTCCAGTACGCCGACGCCGTACCCATGTTCCGCCGTCTCCTGGCCCTGGCGGAGGCCAACGGCCTGGAATTCGGTTTGAAGCTGTCCAACACCTTCCCCGTGGATGTGAAAGCCGGAGAGCTTCCCAGCGAGGAGATGTACATGGCCGGCAAGAGCCTGTTCCCCCTGACCACCACCATGGCCGCCCGCATCGCCCGGGAGTTCGGCGGGAAGCTGCGCATCTCCTACGCCGGCGGCGCTGACGCCTTCAACATCGACAAGCTGTTCGCCTGCGGCATCTGGCCCATCACCATGGCCACCACGGAATTGAAGCCCGGCGGCTATCAGCGCTTCGTCCAGATCGGCGACAAGCTGGATGCCATGGACTTCCGGCCCTTTAGTGGCGTGGATGTGGGCGCCATTGAGGCTCTGGCCCTGGCGGCCCGGTCCGACAAGCACCATGTGAAGGCCGTGAAGCCCCTGCCCCGCCGGAAGCTCTACGAAAAGGTCCCCCTGATGGACTGCTTCACCGCCCCCTGCAAGGGCGGCTGCCCCATTCAGCAGGACATCCCCGAGTATATTGAGCTGTGCCGCAAGGGGCAGTATGCCTCCGCCCTGCGGCTCATCACCGAGAAGAACCCCCTGCCCTTCATCACCGGCACTATCTGCGCCCACCGCTGCCAGACCAAGTGCACCCGGAATTTCTACGACGAGTCCGTCCAGATCCGCGCCACGAAACTGGTGGCGGCCGAAAAGGGATATGACGCCTATATGGCGAAAGTGAAGGCTCCCGTGCCCGTCAACGACGGCCGCAAGGTCGCTGTCATTGGCGGCGGCCCCACTGGCATGTCTGCCGCCTACTTTGTGGGCCGGGCCGGCATCCCCGTAACACTGTTTGAGCGGTCCGACAAGCTGGGCGGCATCGTCCGGCAGGTCATCCCCGCCTTCCGCATCTCCGACGAGGCCATTGACAGGGATGTGGCCCTCATGGAGAAGATGGGTGTGGATGTGCGGCTGAACACCGAGGCTCCCGCAGTCAGCGAACTGAAAGCCCAGGGCTACACCCACATCTTCTTTGCCGTGGGCGCCTGGAAGGCCGGCAGGCTGGACATCCCTGGCAATGTGGTGCCCGTCATCGGCTGGCTGAAAGACCTGAAGGCCGGTAAAAAAGTCTCCCTTGGCCACGTGGCCGTGGTGGGCGGCGGCAACACCGCCATGGACGCCGCCCGGGCCGCCCTCCGGGCCGGCGCGAAGTCCTCCACTCTGGTGTACCGCCGGACCCGGAAGTACATGCCCGCCGACGCCGAGGAGCTGGAGCTGGCCATTGCTGACGGCGTGCAGTTTCTGGAGCTGGTGGTGCCCGTAGCGCAGAAGGACGGCGTGCTGAAATGCGAGAAGATGAAACTGGGCGATCCTGACGAGAAGGGCCGCCGCAAGCCCGAGCCCACCGGCGAATTCACGGAGATCCCCTGCGACACCGTCATCTCCGCTGTGGGCGAAAAGGTGGAGAGCGAGCTCTTCACCGCAAGCGGCATCAACGTGGACGAGCGGGGCATCCCCGATTTCAAGACCAATGTGGAGGGCGTCTACGTGGGCGGCGACGCCATGCGGGGCCCAGCCACCGTGGTGGAGGGCATCGCCGATGCCCAGGGCTTTGCGGGCGCCGTCATCGGCGAGGCGTACAAGTTCGCCATCCCCGGCCACGCCAAGGCCACCCGGGAGGCCGCCATCGCCAAGAAGGGCATCCTGTGCGAGTCCGCCAAGTGCGAGGGCGACCGGTGCCTGGCCTGCAACGTGGTGTGCCAGGTGTGCGCCGACGTGTGCCCCAACCGGGCCAACGTGGTCATTGAGCTGCCGGACGGGCGGCACCAGATCCTGCATGTGGACCGGATGTGCAACGAGTGCGGCAACTGTGCCATCTTCTGCCCCTACGACTCCGCTCCCTACCGGGATAAGTTCACCCTGTTCCAGACGAAGGAGGGCTTTGACGAGAGCGTGAACAACTCCGGCTTCCTGCCTTTGGGCGGCCACAAGGTCCTGGTCCGCCTGAACGGCCAGGTGATGACCGTGGACCTGGACCAGCCCAACGGCCTGACCGCTGATGTGGAGGTCTTGATCCTCACCGTCCTCACCAAGTACGCCTACCTCATTGGATAACTGTCACAGGCCCCCGGCGAAAACCGCTGGGGGCCTCAGCTTGTCGAAAAAGTATTTTCGCCAAGCTGCTGAACTTTTTGCAGCTTCAAAAAAGCTGCAAAAAGTTGTTTGATTGCACATGCAAGACAACCCTGACGGTTTTCTTGCATACATTCTTTCCCTCCGAATCCTTCAGCCCACCTCTTTTTTGACAGGTTCAAGCCCCCGGCGGAAGCCACCGGGGGCCTGTCTTTGCGCGGAAATCCTGTACAAGGACGCTTGTCTTTCCTTGGAAATATGATATCATGGTATTATCAACGATTTTGTAAGGAGGACCTATCCATGGCAGACCGTCACGTATTGCTGGAGCTTCTGAAACAGTACAACAACTTTTACCTTTATGAGGAGTCCGTGATCCTGGAATCTACCGGCCGTCTGAAGGCCAATTTCCCTGGCGCCCAGTTCCTGTACTCCATGAAGTGCAACCCAGCCGGCCGGGTGCTGGACACGGTGTTCGGCCAGGGCTTCGGCGCCGACGCCGCCAGCCTGGGGGAGGTCATTGCCGCTGGAGAACGCGGCGTGCCCGCCGGTCTCATCTACTTTTCCGCCCCCGGCCGCACGGAGGCCGATCTGCGCTCCGCCTGGGGCCGGTGCGTCCTGATCGCCGACAGTCTTCATGAGGTGGACATGATCCGGAAGATCGCCGCCGAAAAGGGCGAGACGCCGGAGATCGGCGTCCGCATCAACCCGGATTTCACCTTCGTCGCCGACAGCGGTGTGTCCGGCAAGTTCGGTGTGGATGAAGAAGCCCTCTGGAGCGCCGACCTCACCGGCGTCAAGCTGGTGGGCATTCATGTCCACGCCAAGAGCCAGGAGCTGTCCGCCGCTGTGCTGGCCCACTACTACGAAAACATGTTCGCTCTCATCGGCAGGGTCCAGGAGCGCCTGGGCGTAACGCTGCGGTTTGCCAACTTCGGCTCCGGCCTGGGCATTCCCTTCGCCCCCGGCGAGGAGCCCTTGGACGTGGAGGCCCTGGGCAGCCGCTTCCAGGCTATGCTGGCGGAATGCCGGGCCGCCTATCCCGGTCTCCAGATCCTCATTGAGACCGGCCGTTATGTCTCCGGCAAAAGCGGCACCTATGCGGCCAAGGTCCTGGACAAAAAGGAGTCCCACGGCAAGACGTTCCTCATTCTGAACGGCACCCTGAACGCCTTTGCCCGGCCCGCTGTGGCCCAGATGGTCCGGGGCTTTACGGACCATCCCTTCCCCTATGAGCCTATCTTCACCCATGTGGATGCCTCCGCCCTTCTGCCCCTGACAGACAGCCAGGACACCCAGGTGGTCACTTTGGCCGGCAACCTGTGCACCTCCGCGGACATCATCGCCAAGGACATCACCCTGCCCCGCATGGAGATCGGCGATGGCCTGGCCCTGGACAATGCCGGCTGCTATGCCGCCGTCATGACCCCCATGCAGTTCGCCTTTATGGCCCCGCCTGCCCAGCTGTTCTTGACCCAGGACGGCCGGGTGCTGAAGGCCTGAGTGCGCTTTCCGGAAGGGGGATTCCTGCATGTCCCGAACGCCCAAAGCCGAAAACAGAAAAAATTTGTTCCTACTGGTCATTTTGGCAGCGTTCCTGCTTTTCACCGCACCTTATCTCCGCATCCCCCTCTCCATCGGGGAGCACACCTACGCCGGCGGCCTTTACTGCCAGGACACCGGGGAGCTGGTGGAGACCGCCTCTCTGACCCTCTCCGGCACCCGAACATACTGCCTGCGAAGGAGCGGCCGTTCCTTGGAGGGGAATGCCTCTGTGACCATCGGTTCCTTTTCCAAGGACTGCCGGCTCGGCTCCCGGGCCATTGTCTACGGCTGCTCCGGCGGCTGGTACGACGGCCCATCATACAGCCTGGGAAGCAGCGCCCTCAGCACCGAGCTGCTGGGCGATTTCCAGCAGGGCAGCTTCTCCTACCGCAAGGACTTTTCCGCCGTGGTGGTAGCGCTGTATCAAGAGGACACGCCCTATTTCCTGTCCGTAACGGAGGAAGGCTCCTTCCTGACGCCGGAGGAGACCATGGCCAGTCTCCAGCAAGCGCGGAGCAAGCAATCAATAAAAGCGCCCGAATGATCTCAGAAATGATCCGGCGTTTCTGCCAGCCAGCGGCAGACCTGGACTGACGGAGTGTTTTATGGAGCTACGAAAAATCATAGCCGATAAAAAAGCGTTTATGGATCTGCTGCTTTTAGCCGACGAGCAGGAGAGCATGGTAGACACCTATCTCGCCCGCGGCGACATGTTCGTTCTGGACAGCGGCGGCGTAAAAGCCGAGTGCGTCGTTACGAAAGAGGCGGACGGGGTTTATGAGATCAAGAATCTTGCCGTCCTGCCGCGCTTTCAGCGGCAAGGCTATGGAAAGCGCCTGATCGATCTCGTGTGTTCCCAGTATCCCGATTGCAAAGTCATGCTGGTGGGGACCGGCGAGGTCCCCACCACGCTGGGCTTTTATCAAGCATGCGGATTCACATTGTCCCACCGGATCAAGAACTTTTTCACGGACAACTACGACCATCCCATATTTGAA
This sequence comes from Oscillospiraceae bacterium, assembly GCA_021771265.1. Lineage (GTDB taxonomy): Bacteria > Bacillota > Clostridia > Oscillospirales > Oscillospiraceae > Oscillibacter. Next base: position 3,289 of record JAETPK010000069.1, on the reverse strand, counting down.
GATGGAAAGCAGCTGATCGACATGGTCTGCCTGAAACGGGAGCTGCCATAGCAAAAACCGACCGTTGGCTGGACGCGGTCCGCGAAAAGCCGACGGTCGGTTTCTTCCTTTTCAAAAAAGGCATCCGTATCAGCTTACTGATACGGATGTCAGGTCTTTTCGGAGTCTTTTCAGTTTCTGGAGCACTTTTCCGCGTCAATGGCCAGGACCAGCATCAATGCGCACAGGGCATCCTTGGGGTCCATAACATCGATGACGTAGGTATCCGTCCAGTGGAACAGCTCCTTGGAGATGGTGGCCACCAAGGCCCCGCAGGCTTCCCGGACGGTGTAATCCCACTCCAGGAAGCTGCCCTCCACCTGCCAGCCGTTGCAGTCGATGTCGAACCGGGGCTGAAAGAAGGTGAACTGCTTTTGGATGCTGCCCACGTATTGGTCGCGGATGTACAGCTCAAACTTCGGCAGCAGGGTGAATACCTTTTCCTGCACGGTGCCGATATGCTCCCCGTGGGCATCCAGAATGTGAAGGCAGTGGCCCCAGGAGAGCTTGCCCTCCACGGTGTAAACGGTGCTGCCGGCTTCATCATAGATATCGTAGCTGTCAAACCACGAAAACAGGCGCTGCTTGAATAACAGGCGCATGGCTCTCACTCCTTGTTGGCTGGCTCCAGCCCGGCGTTTGCGATCTCCATCATGATAGCGCACTCGATGCGCTTGCGGAACAGGTCACAGCCGTACTCATACACGCCCTTGATGCTGCCGGTGGCGTGATAGGCGTTGGCGGCGCAGCCGCCGGAGCAGTACATCCGGGCCCAGCAATCCCGGCAGCCGGGGCGGGCGTAGGCGTTGCACTGTTTGAACTCGTCCCGCAGGGCCGTGTTGGTGACGCCCTGCCACACATCGCCCATGGAGTACTTGGGGTCCCCCACGAACTGATGGCAGGGAAACAGCTCGCCCCAGGGGGTCACGGCCAGATACTCCGTGCCGCTGCCGCAGCCGGAGATGCGCTTATAGACACAGGGGCCGGCCTTCAGATCGATCATGTAATGGTAGAAAGTGAAACCGTTGCCCGCCTTCTTCCGGCGGATCATCTCCTTGGCCAGCAGCTCGTACTGCTCAAAGAGAATGGGCTTATCCTCCTCCGTCAGAGCGTAAGGTTCATCCGGGCCGCAGACCACCGGCTCCATGGAAAGCTCCGTAAAGCCCAGGTCCGCCATGTGCAGCAGGTCCTTGGTGAACTCCACATTATTGTGGGTAAAGGTGCCCCGGACGTAGTAGCCCTTGCCGCCCCGGCTCTCCACCAGCTTCTGGAACTTGGGCACGATGATGTCGTAGCTGCCCTTGCCGCTGGCGGTCTTGCGGAGCCGGTCGTGGACCTCCTTCCGGCCGTCCAGGCTCAGCACCACGTTGTGCATCTCCTTGTTGGCAAATTCGATGACATCGTCGTCGATGAGCATGCCGTTGGTGGTCAGGGTAAAGCGGAACTTCTTGTTATGGAGCTTCTCCTGCTCCCGGCCATAGGCCACCAGGCGCTTCACCACATCCCAGTTCATGAGAGGCTCGCCGCCGAAGAAGTCCACCTCCAGGTTCCGGCGGCCGCCGGAGTGGGCGATGAGGAAGTCCAGAGCCTGCTTGCCCACCTCAAAGCTCATGAGGGCACGCTCGCCCTGGTACTTACCTTGGCTTGCAAAGCAGTACTCGCAGGTAAGATTGCAGGTGTGGGCCACATGCAGGCACAGCGCCTTGATGACGGTATTGCGCGCCTTGAAGTCAAAGGCCAGGTGCTCGTAAGCGTCGGGGGCAAACAGCTTACCCTTGGCCTTCAGGTCCTCCACGCTCTCCAGGACCTCCCGGATCTCGCTCTCCGTCACCTCCGGCTGGCCGCTGTACTTTTCCAGCATGGCGGCAACGATCTCGTCGGCGCTTCGGCCCTCGTACATGGAGATCACGTCATAGGCCAGATCGTCCACCACATGGACAGAGCCGCTGTACACGTCCAGCACGATATTGTAGCCATTGAGTTGATAACAGTGGATCATAGCTTCACACTTTCCTTATATCATAGGTTCATTGATCGATCATCTGTGCCATCCCAAAAAAATCGCCACTCGGCCTGCATACAGCCGGGCAGCGACTTTTTTGTTCATGCAGCTTACGCTTCCTCGCCGCACTTCTCGCACTGCTGGTTGGCAACACCGCAAGAAGTCTTGCAAGCAGACTGGCAGGAAGTCTGGCACTCGCCGCAGCCGCCGTTCTGCACGCTGCCGGCCAGGTCGCGGGTCTCCAGAGTCTGGATGTGAGTCATAAGTCTAGCCTCCCTTGTCACAGATGTGGTGCGGACGAAGGGCCGCCCGCTTCTTCTTATTAGAACATAAAAGAGTATGGTTTGTCAACTATTCACCGCCGTTTTTCCTGCGGCGGGCGGTGACTCCTCGCTCCTTTTGCCGTCCCTCTTGCCCTTTTCCTCAAAACAGGATATACTGTTTCCGAATCCACACAAAGGAGCATTCTCCATGAAACTGGAAACCATCAAAGTCGGCCGTATCGTCAACGCCCACGGCATCCGGGGCGAGGTCCGGGTCCAGCCCCGGGACGGCGACCCGGCCTTCCTCACCCGCTTTCAAACATTCTATATCGACGGCCAGCCTGTCTCCCCCACCGCCAACCACGTTCACAAGAGCCTGGTGCTGATGAAGTTTCCCGGCGTGGAGGATATGAACGCCGCTTTGACCTATAAGGACAAGGACCTGTATATCCGCCGGGCAGACGCCCATCTGCCGGAGGGCGCGTGCTTTGACGACGAGCTGCTGGGCATGCACGTCTTCGACGCCGCCACCGGCCAGGAGCTGGGGCAGCTGACGGCGGTGGAGAACTATCCGGCCCACAAGGTCTACACCGTGAAGGGCCGGCGGGAATACCTCATCCCCGCCGTGAAGGATGTTTTTATCAAGTCCGTGGACCTGGACCGCGACCGCATGGAGGTCCAGGTATGGGAGGGGATGGCCAGCGATGAACATTGACATCATGACGCTGTTCCCTGACTCCGTGGACGCCATGCTGAACGTCAGCATCCTGGGCCGCGCCCAGGAGCGGGGCTACATCACCATCCGTTCCCATCAGATCCGCGCCTACACCACCAACAAGCAGATGCAGGTGGACGACTACCCCTACGGCGGCGGCCGGGGCGCCGTCATGCAGGCGGACCCCCTGTACCGCTGCTGGGCCCACATCGTGGAGACCTACGGCCCCGGACGGACCATTTTCATGTCCCCCTGCGGCCGCACCTTCAC
>JAETPK010000068.1 GCA_021771265.1 Oscillospiraceae bacterium | reverse complement strand
GCGGCCACTCCTTTCCGTCCAGCAAAAGCACGGCGTAATCCCGCTCCCGGATCTGCCGGAGAGCGGTAAAGCAGACCATGGGCACCAGGGGAAAGGGTTTTCCACAGTCCCAGGGCACCGCCAGCCAGCGCCGCTCTCCCGCCCGCCGCGTCAACACTCCCGCCGTGCCCGCCAGCGCCTTTTGCAGCCAGGGCGTCCGCAGCGGCTCTTTCCCCATGTCCAGCGGCGCCCATGCTTCCGCCCCCTCCGCCGCCGGGCGCACCTCGCCCCGCAGCAGCTTTCCCAGCGGCGCCGTCATCTGCCGGGAGAACCGGCGGCGGATCCTGGCCCGGCGGCCCTCCGGCTCCAGGACCCCCAGCCGCAGCTGGCCATCCCTTCCCACAGCCCAGGCACACCAGATGCCCTCCCCCGGCAGGCGGCAGGCGCAGTCGAAGCAGGTATACAGTCCCTCCTCCGTCACGGTCAGCTCCCCGGCGCTTTTTCCCTGCCACAGCAGCGGATACTTGTCCATGCCGCCCTCCTTCCCCGCAAAAAAAGCCCGTCTGTGCAACCATATGCGCAGACGGGCCCAGGCTGTCGAAAATGTCTTTTCACCAGCCTGCGCAAGGTTCTCAGAACTTTCAAAAGTTCCGAGAACCTTATAATTCAAAACGAAAGACACCCCTCCTGGGTTTCTTTCGTAACTATCTTCCTTCCCGTTATCCGGCGTTCCCAGTTTTTCCCGCAAAGAAAGCCCGTCTGTGCAACCATATGCACAGACGGGCCCCTTTATGTACGCGGATGAATTTAAGCGATGGTATAGCCGCCCCGGACCAGTAGCTTCACCGTGCCGGCGGTGGCCTTCACTCCCCGCCCCTCAATGGTCATCATATACAGGTGGTTTGTGGCCAAGGCGCCGCTGTTGTTCAGCGTCACGGCGGAGGATTCATCGATGAGGCCGGGACTGGAGGGGGACACGCAAACCGCCGTGCCCACGCGCAGCATGACCTCGCAGCCAATGCTGCCGGTGAGAGTCTGTCCATTGGAGAGGGTCACCACCGTGAAGGTATCCGCCGCGGCGCCGCCGGTCTGGCCGGAGGACTGACCGCTCCGCTGGGCGATCTTCTCGTCCACCCGCTCCAGAATGCTGTCCAAAAACGTCCCGTTCAGGTAGCTGAGGGTCACCAGCGGATCGTCGGAGGACCCCGCCTCCGCCGCCAAGGAGACCGACGTGGTCAGGATGCCGGAAAGCAGCACCAGTACCACCGCCCGCAAAAGCCATCTGTTCTTTTTCATATGTATGTACCTCCCTAGCTCTTTGGTGCAGCGCCTCCCGGAAAGGCCGCGCCTCTCCGGGAAACGCATTCGTCTCATCCTATCAAACCAGCTGGTCGTGGGGCAGGCCGAAGCTGCTTCCCACGCCGTCCATGACGGCGCGGGGTCCCTTTTCACTTCACTCAAATCGCCGGGAATGAATCCCGCCGATTTCAAGGTTTTGCCTCGCAAAACGCTTGACGCCGCTTTCGCGGCGGCCGCGGTCCCACGCCGGCAGGCCACCTCCCAAAAGGGCTGTGCCTTTCTTTAAACCAGCTGGTCGTGGGGCAGGCCGAAGCTGACCGCGATGGCCAGGTCCACCTTTTCCATCACACCCTCATCCACATGACCCATCCGTTCCCGCAGGCGCTTTTTATCCAGAGTCCGCACCTGCTCCAGCAGCACCACGGAATCCCGGCTGAGGCCGCTGCTCTGGGCCACGGGAAGGTCGATATGTGTCGGCAGCCGCGCCTTCCCGGTCTGGGACGTGATGGCCGCCGCAATCACGGTGGGACTGTAACGGTTCCCGGTGTCATTCTGAATGATCAAAACAGGCCGGACGCCGCCCTGCTCGCTGCCCACCACCGGGGAGAGATCGGCATAGTAAATATCGCCGCGCTTGACACTCGTATCCACAAAGTTCACACTCCGCCGAAAGAAGTACCCGTCACCGAAAGCCCTTCGGTGAGGCCACTTTCATTCTCCCACACAGCGGCGGAATTTATACCGGACATGGCTGCAAATTCCGCCGCTGCCGCCCCGTATCATCCTATGGCCGGGACAAGGGCGGCGTGTGCGCCCCTTATGAAAGATGTGTTTGGCGCCGCGCCCACGCCCCTTACAGCAACAGCCGCAGGCTCCGTTCTGCCCCACCGTGCCTGACCGGCACAGCGGGGGCCCCTTTATTTCACTCAAACGGACAGGCAGAGCCCGCCCGTTTCAAGGTTTTGGCTCCGCCAAAACGCTTGACGCCGCTTTCGCGGCGGCTCACGCCTTGCGTTTGCGCCTCCCTTACAGCAACAGCCGCAGGCTCCGCTCCACGACCTGACCGTCCTCCAGGTACAGCCGGGGCACCCGCTTGCTGACGGCGCAGGTCAGCTCATAGGGAATGGTATTCAGGATCTCCGACAGGCGGTCCACCGGCTGGTCCTTTCCGAAGATCTCCACGGTGTCCCCCACATGGACATCCGGCAGATCCGAAAGGTCCACCATGCACATGTCCATGCAGATGCGGCCCCGGACCGGCGCCGGCCCCTGGGTGGTGATGACGGACATCCGGTTGGAAAGGCCCCGGAAAAAGCCGTCGGCATAACCGATGGGCAGCACGCCCACCCGGGTCTTTTCCGTGGTGTGGAACGTCCGTCCGTAGCTGATGTCCGTGTCCGGGTCAAAGACCTTGATGGTGGAAATGGAGGACCGCAGGCTCATGACCGGCCGCAGGCCCAGCCGCTCCGCGTCATCTCCCACGCCGTACAGGGCAATGCCCGGCCGCACCATGTCCAGATACATCTCCGGATACCGGGCCAGGGCGCCGCTGTTGGCACAGTGGCGGATGGCAAAGGTCCGTCCCCGGGCCTCCAGGGCGGCAATGACCTTTTGAAACACCGCGAACTGTTGGCGGGTATACGCCTCGCTGGAGGCGTCATCCGCGTCGGAGACGGCAAAGTGGGTAAAGATGCCCTCCGCCTCCAGATGGGGCAGCCCGCAGGAGGCGGCAATGGCCTCCACGCCGCCGTCAAAGTGGCCGTCCCGCACCAGAAAGCCCAACCGGGACATGCCGGTGTCCACCTTGATGTGGACCTTCAGCGTGCCGCCGCAAGCGGCTGCCGCGGCGCTGTACGCCTCCGCCTTGGCCTTGGCGGACACCGCCTGGGTGATGCCGTACTCAATGAGCTGGGGCACCATCTCCGGCGGCGTGTGGCCCAGAATGAGGATGGGGGCCCTCACGCCGCCATGGCGCAGCTCACGGGCCTCGTCCAGGCTGGAGACCGCCAGGTAATCCGTGCCCAGCCTCTCCAGCTTTTTCGCCACCTGAAGCGCGCCGTGGCCGTAGGCGTCCGCCTTCACCACGCCCAAATACTTCACATCGGGGCCCGTGTGCTTGCGGGCCTGGCGGTAATTATGTGCCAGGGCGTCCAGGTCGATCTCCGCCCAGGTACGCCGCAGGATCGTCTCTTCCATGTAGCTTTGGTCACCTTCTCATCGTTCAGGGCGCATTGCCCTGTTCATCGATTGTATCATAAAAGGCAAAACTCGTAAACTCCGCCGTCAAAATAATTTCTCCCTCCACGGAGATTTCTCCCCGCAGCGGCGTGCCGTCCTCCTGCCGCAGCCAAACGGTGGAGACGATCTTTCCGTTCTGGGTGCCGCTCTGGTCCACCGTCAACCGCCGGCAGGGCACATCGTTCCACGCCTCCTCGTTCTCCTCCAGCAGCCAGCCGTCCCGCAGAGCGCTCATGAGCCGGGGCAGGCAGGCCATGGGGCTGACGAACTGACTGCTGAGGGTCCCGGCGTTCAGGCACAGGTCCTCATACTCCAGCGTCAGTGTCTCCCCGTCCAGCACCGCCCGGACGCCGGCGATGGTCTCCGGCGACAGCACCTCCACCGTGGTCTCGCCGTCGGGCACATACGCGCACCGCAGCTCCGCCTGCCACACCCGGTCCCCCTGGGAACAGGTGACAACGGCCTCCATGGTACAGCCGGCCATGTCGTGGTAGCGGTCCCGCAGGTCTGCCGCCTCGCTCTCCCCGTTTCCGCCGCAGGCCGAAAGCAGCAGGAGCAGGGTCATCATTGGTACGCACATCCATTTGCGCACCGTCATTCCTCCAATGTTACAAAATCTCCCGGAAGGCCGCCGGCAGGTGAGCGATGACATCCTTTGGCGTCATGGCGTAGGGCGTCAGTTCCTCCGCCGCCAGGTCTCCCGCCCGGCCGTGGAGCCAGACGCCCAGAGCCGCCGCCTGGACCGCCGGCACCCCCTGGGCCAGCAAAGACGCGATGACGCCTGTCAGCACATCGCCGCTGCCGCCCTTGGCAAGGCCGGAATTGCCGGTGGTATTCACCAGGACGTTCCCCTCCGGGACAGCTGTCACGGTCCGGTGGCCCTTCAGCACCAGCACGCAGCCGTGGACCGCCGCGAAGTCCCTGGCCGCCCGGCCCCGGTCCCCGCCGGACAGGTCCCCGCCCAGGCGGACAAACTCCCCGTCATGGGGCGTCAGGATGGTGACGCGGCCCCGCCGGGCATCCAATACATCCATATGCCGCGCCAGGGCGTTTATGCCGTCGGCGTCCAGCACCACGGGCTGCTCCATCTCCGCCAGCAGATCCAATACCAGGCGGGTCACCTGCTCCCCCTTCCCCAGTCCCGGCCCCAAGGCCAGCACATCGCAGCGCTCCGCCTTCTTTTTTATTTCCTGTAAAGCTTTATAGCTTAACACTCCGCACCTGTCTGCCAAAGGGAACGGCATGGCGGAGACGCACCTGGACGCCTCCACCTGCCAGATGCTCTCCGGCACCCCCAAAAACACCAGCCCACAGCCGGAGCGGACGGCGGCAGCCGCTGTCAGATACGGCGCGCCTGCGTACTCCACGGAGCCGCCGACCACCAGCAGCTTGCCGAAATCCCCCTTATGGCCGTCGGTCTTCCGCCGGGGCAACGCCGCCCGGGCAAAGTCCTTCTCCACCGTCTGCACCGGGCAGGCGGCGGCACGGACCAGGTCCGCCGGGATGCCGATGTCCTCCACGGACACCTGGCCGGAGCACAGGACCCCGTCACCCACGAACTGCCCCACCTTCCCAAGTGTAAAGGCAACCGTCTTGTCAGCCCGTGCCGCATGTCCCAGGACCCTCCCCGTGTCCGCCTCCACGCCGCTGGCAATGTCCGCGGCCACCACCGGCGCGGCGCACCGGTTCATCAGCTCCACCGCCCGGGCATAGGAAGACCCCTCCGCGATGGCCCGGGACAGCCCCACGCCGAACAGTGCGTCCACGATCACATGGCAGCCCCTGACCCAGGCGGAGCAGCCCAGGTCCTCCGGGTCCCAGGGCTCCAGCTCCACGCCGCACTCGCTGAGGCGGCGGGTCTCCTCCAGGGCGTCAGGCGTCAGCTTCTCATAGCTGCCCACCAGAAGCACCCGGACGGATACCCCCTTCAAAAACAGCAGCCTTGCCGCGGCGATGCCGTCGCCGCCGTTGTTTCCGCTGCCGCAGAACACCGCCGCCCGGCATTTTCCCGGCCGCCCCGGCAGCAGGGAAAGGGCGGCTTCCGCCACGCCCACCGCCGCCCGCTCCATCAGCTCGATAGAGGGGATGTGCCGGTCCTCGATCGCCTGCCTGTCCAGTTCCTTCATCTGTGCCGCCGTCGCCAGCTTCATGCTCCGCGCCTCCCGTGTTGTTTTTTCCCATTATAGTGGGAGTGGCGCCCCAATGCAATCCGATTTTCCCCCCATTCGCCGCAAAACCTGCTATAATCAGGCTGTGCAACCAGAAGTTTACACGCTTTTCTTCAAACGCAACACAAAATCCCTGGCGCCGCGCCGGCTGCTCCGGTAGGATGGCTCTACAACATATAAGGAGGAAGCACCCCATGGCATTTTCTGAAAACCTGCAATTCATCCGCGCCCAGGCAGGCGTCACCCAGGAACAGCTGGCGGAGCGGCTGGAGGTCTCCCGCCAGTCCGTCAGCAAATGGGAGGGCGGTCTGAGCTTTCCCGAAATGGACACCCTGCTGCGCATCTGCGATCTATACGATGTGGATCTGGACACTCTGCTGCGGGGCAGCGTGGAGGAGAGCCGGGTCAGCGACACCGCCCAATATGACGCCTTTATGAACCGCTTTTCCCTGCGGATATCCCTGGCCATCGCCGCCATCATCGCCGGGATCGGTCTCATGCTCCTGCTGAACGCCGCCGGCGTTGCGGAGTACCTGGCCGCAGCGGCGCTTCTCCTGGTCGTCACATTGTCGGTGGTGGTCATCGTGGCCAGCGGCATCCAGCACGAAAATTTCCGCAAACAGCATCCGGTCATTGCGGACTTTTACCCCCAAGAAGAAAAGGACGCCTTTCACGCCAAATTCGTCTGGTACATCGCCGGCGGCGTAGGCGCCATCCTGTTCGATGTGGTGCTCCTTCTGCTGTTCGGGTCTATGCTGCCGGAGCGGGCGCCCTATGACTCCCTGCTGTGCGGCGTGTTTTTGCTCATCATCGCCGGCGCGGTGTTCTCCTTTGTCTACGGCGGCATACAGGAGGACAAGTACAAGATTTGGAAGTACAACCGGGACAATGCGCCCTCCCCGGAGGCCAAACGCCGGCTGGACCTCATCGGTGCCGCCTGCGCCGTCATCATGCTGCTGGCCACCGCCATTTACGTTGGCCTGGGCCTGGCCCGGGGCGCCTGGAGCACCGCCTGGTGGCTATTCGCGGTGGGCGGCATCCTCTGCGGCGTCGTGAGCGTGGTGCTGGACCCCTACAAGGGCGAAGATTGAACCGTTTTTGTTACCGAATCGTCATGATTTTCCCGCATTTTCCTGCTAATATGGGAGCACACAAGGAGGTGTTCCCATGAAGCGAGTCTTTCCCCTTTTGCTGATATTTGCCACTCTGCTGACAGGCTGCGCCCAGCGGGACTGTCCCGCCCTTCCGCCGCCGGAGCAGGAGCCCCCGCTGGAGGAAGACGTGCTGGATCTCTACGCCGCCGCGGCCCAGGTCTATGATTGGTTCGACCTCACCACCCTGCCCCTGGACCGGGCGGACACCCGCACAGAGGACGATCTGGTCTATTACCGGGTGGACTGCCAGGACCTGCCTCTGCTGGCCGCGGGAGCGCCCGAGGACAACCACACGCCCCATACCGCCGCCGTGACCGTCTCCTCCATGGCGGAGCTCCGGGCCCTGACGGAGGCCTATTTCTCCCCGGAGCTGGCGGAGTCTCTTTTCGCGCTCTCCCCGGACCATTACCGGGACTTTGACGGCGTCCTCTACGCCCTGGACGGCGGCCGGGGCCAAAACCTCTATCTGCTGGACAAGACCGTGACGGCGGAGCAGACGGACGAGGACCACTGGACGGTGACGCTGACCTTCTGGGCGGATTTTGAGGGCCGGGAGCTCCAGGCCGACGGTTATCTGCATACCGTGGCCACCGCGGGGTATTCTCAGGCGGTGCTGGATTATGAAAAAACAGAGGACGGCTGGCGGTTCACCAGCTTCTGTCCCTCCGACGGCCTGGACCTGGATGCGGAGACGGTGTCTACCATCAACTACTATCAGGACTTCGAAGTCACCGGCGCCTATCAGGACTACTCCGACTGGCAGCTGGTGTGCTATCTCATCCATGCCGATGGCGCCTATGCGGAGGCCCCTTCCGACCTGCTGGCCCGCCGTTTTCTGGAACGGCCCGAGGAGATCTTGAAGGTACTGGCCCTGCTGGACAGCGCGCCTTATAAGAATGTATATTCCCACATCGACGGCATCGTGGCCGGGCCGGGATATGCCGCCAATTGGTTCTACCGGGAGGATAAAGCGGCTCTTCAGGAGATTCTATCTGCTCTGCGTCCGGCGTCTCCGGCGGAGCAGGCCGTGCTGGAAAAGATCCGGGCCGCTTATGGGTCCGTGACTTCCGGCGGTGAGGAAGCGCCCATCGAAACGGAGTTCTCCCTGATCGTCCCGGGCGAAAAGCGGCTGCTGACCCTGGGCGCCCAGGAGGGCACGTTCCCCTGGGGCTATGCGCTGGAGGGCACCGTGACTTCCACCGGCTCCGGCGACACCTATGGCACGGTATATGAGGTGGACTGCGGGGAGCTTCAGCTGGCCTACTCGGTCAGCCCGGACAACGGCACGGAGTACCTGTTCCGTCTGTCCACATCCGCCTCCTACGACCAATCCGGCGGATACTTCTGCACGCCCCGGGGATTTTACTGCGGATATGACCTGGCACATCTGCGGGAGGTATACTCCCGTGCGGTAGAGCTTCCGTCTGACAGATACGATACCTGTTATGTCTACGAGCCCGGCGGAGATGCCTTCTGCAAGCACATCGCCTTTTTCCTCAAAGACGGCGTCGTGACCTCCATCGAGGTGGAGGACCTGATAGACGGCCGCCTGCTATCCTGACGAATGCCCCATCCCGCCAAATTCCGGCGGGATGGGGCATTTTTCTCTTGCATTTCCGCCGCTTCTGTGCTATAAGTGTTAATTGTTATCAGCGATGAACGGGAAAATGACCGTGAAACGCCGCCAAGAGAGGTCTGGTCACCGGCTGCGAGCCAGACTGCGGACGCCCGATCTGGTTCGCCCGGGAGCCGCCGTGGAGACACGGCCGGACGCCCACCGTTACAGGGGCCGCAAGTGCGCGCTTTGTGAAAGGCGCGAATTTGGGTGGTACCGCGGAAGGAAAGGCCTTTCGTCCCAAGTGTTGGGACGAGGGGCTTTTTGTTTTGTGCAAGGGAGGGTCGCCGTGCGGGTACGTGTTTATGACCCGGCAAAGGGCTGCTGCTTCCAGTCGGAGCTATACGCGCTCCTTGGCAGCGGCGTTTTTGAGCAATGCCTGGTTTTGCAGGATGGGATGCTCCGCTGCTTTCCCCGCTTCTTTCAGGAGTCACCCGCAGGGTCTTATCAGACTCAAACAAGCTTCATTGATCCCGATCTTCCCGGCGAATGGATCACCGTGCCGGATTCCTGTCCATCTTTCCAGGGCTACCCTTGGGTCTGGGAAGATCAGGATACCATAAAGCTTCTGCTGAACGGAACCTCTGTGCCTCTTTCCAAAACGCGTTTTGCGGGACGTAAAGTTTCCTCTTTCCTCCCGGAATGGAACTATGTCACCACCCAGGCAGATGCTGACAGCCTGTTGGAACAGGCAAAGGCCTTTCACGATTCCGTTTTAGCGGAACTGCGGTATATCAGTGGTTCCCGAAAAACAGAGCATGGGATGCTGGTCTCCGATCATATCCGCCAGGTGACCATGCAGTTCCAAAGCTGCTGGTGTCCGCCTTTGGAACTGGTATTTGAAGCTGTAAAAGCGCTTGACCTGCGCCCAGGCGGAAATAACGCCTGCTCTTCCATCCTGGGTGCCACGCTCCGCGTCCGGGATGCCGCTGTGTTTTTCTGCGACGGTGATGATGAAGGAAATGAATCCGCTTACCCAGGCACAAAGATTTTGGCATATTCCCTGCGCTGGCGCTTTCTGCCAGAAGAACCGTTATCCACATCCAAGTAAAGGAGTATCGATATGAAAGAACAACTGGAAGCCATTCGCAAGCAGGCACTGGAGGCCGTTGCGCACACCCAGGCCGGCAGTGAACTGGAGGCCGTCCGGGTCCAGTACCTGGGCAAGAAGGGCGCGCTGACCGCCGTCCTCAAGCAGATGGGCAAGCTCTCCCCCGAGGAACGGCCCATCATGGGCCAGATGGCCAACGAGGTCCGGGCGGAGCTGGAAAAAGCCATTGAGGCCCAGTCCGCCGCCCTGGCGGAAAAGGCCCTGACGGAAAAGCTGGCCGCCGAGACCGTGGACGTGACGATTCCCGGCAAGCGTCCCCAGGTGGGCCACAAGCACCCCATGTACACCGCTCTGGACGAATTCAAGGAGATCTTCATCAACATGGGCTTTGAGATCTTCGACGGCCCCGAGGTGGAGCAGGAGGACTATAACTTCACGAAGCTGAACACCCCCGACGACCACCCCGCCCGGGAGTGGTCCGACACGTTCTATCTCACGGAGGATTCCCGCATCCTGCTGCGGACCCAGACCTCTCCCATGCAAATCCGGGCCATGGAGGAGCACGGCGTCCCCATCCGCATGATCTCCCCCGGCCGGGTATACCGCAAGGACGAGGTGGACGCCACCCACTCCCCCATGTTCCATCAGATTGAGGGCCTGGTGGTGGACAAGGGCGTCACCATGGCGGACCTGAAGGGCACCCTGAACGCCGTCATCCGGGAAATTTACGGCCCCGAGACGCAGACGAGATTCCGTCCCCACCACTTCCCCTTCACCGAGCCCTCCTGCGAGGTGGACATCCAGTGCCACAAGTGCGGCGGCAAGGGCTGCCCCACCTGCAAGGGGGAGGGCTGGATCGAGGTCCTGGGCGCCGGCATGGTCCACCCCAAGGTACTGCGCAACTGCGGCATCGACCCGGATGAATACTCCGGCTTCGCCTTCGGCTTCGGCCTGGAGCGCATGGCCATGGGCCGCTTCAA
>JAETPK010000162.1 GCA_021771265.1 Oscillospiraceae bacterium | reverse complement strand
GGCTATGCGGTCACCACGGAAGAAAAAGCGCCTGCACTGGACAGTTTTAGCACCGACGCTCCCAAGGCAGACCACAACGGCGTTTACTACATCTGGACGGCGGACAAGGCTGGGAATATTTCCGCCGCCGAAAAGGTGAACGTTACCGCGCTGGATATCGTGCCGCCCGTTGTGGTAAAGGTGGAGACACAGCGTACCTGGGACGCGGAGGAAAACTGGGCCAGAGTAACGGCACAGGACGATAACAGCGGCGTTGTGGCCATTGGCTGGGAACGGGCCGAAAAAGATATGGGAAGCCGTCATGCTCCTGACCCGATCACCTGGGTGGATTCCACGGCGGAAGCGGCCTTCATTTTCACCGGGAACGGCAGCTACAACGCCTACGCACGCGACCTGGCAGGCAATGTATCCGAGCCGTATCCGTTCATCATCGACCACATCGACAAGCATTCGCCGGTCATTGATTCTGTGGAGTGGGACAAGGGCTGGAGCCAGGAAAAGACCGTCACGGTAAAAGCCCATGATACGGAGTCCGGCCTTGGACAGTATGCGGTGACGCGCACGGCGGACCGCCCCGCTGAATGGCAGGACAGCAATGTGTTCTCTGATATCACGGAAAACGGCACGTACTATCTGTGGGCGAAGGACAACGTGCAGCGCGTGTCCGCGGACGCGGATGCAGATGGAGGTGAGGGAACACCAGACCCCGGCCCGGAAGAGATCGTCATCGACACCATCGACCGTTCCAGGCCCGTGATGGACGATATCCTGCATTCGGCAGCGGACAACGCGCCCGCGGGGATGTTCGGCTATCCGCATTTCAATGAGGTAGACCGCCCGGAGCTGCTGGCCCACGATCTGGCCGATGACGGCTGGACGGACAGCGGCATCAAGGCCATCTATTACCAATTTGCCGCAGATGAAGATTCTCTCGAAGCAGATTGGCTGACCTATGACGAGCTGGACAAGCCCGCCATGCGGGAGGAATACTTCGGAAACATCTACGCGAAGGCGGAGGACAACGC
>JAETPK010000067.1 GCA_021771265.1 Oscillospiraceae bacterium | reverse complement strand
TCCCGCAGGCCCATGGTCTCCCACCTGTGGCCGTGGAACCGGGGCACGAAAAACGCCACCCGGACCGCCCAGTCCACGAACATGGCCATCCAGATGCCCACGACGCCGAAGCCCCAGTACCGGCCCAGCAGGATGCCGAAGCCCACCCGCATGGTCCACATGGAGGCGGTGGACACCAGCATGGTGAACCGGGTGTCGCCGGCGGCCCGAAGGGCCTGGGGCAGCGTAAAGGAGGCCGGCCACAGGACCATGCCCACAAAGCCGTGCATGAGAATGATGGTCCGGGCATAAGACGACGCCTCGGGGGACACGTTGTACATTCTCATGATGAGGGGCAGCAGGGCGGTGATGAGCAGAATATCCCCGCACATGAACAGGTACGTATACTTCATGAGTTTTTTTGTATAGAACCGGGCCCGCTCATAGCTGCCGGCGCCAATGCACCGGGACACCACCGTGACGATGGCAAGGCCCAGGGCGTTGCCCGCCACGCACTGGAAGGTGCAGATGGTGTTGCCGATGGCGTTGGCGGCCACGGAGGCGGTGCCCAGCACAGACACCGTGGACAGCAGCAGGATCTTGCCCAGCTGGAACATACTGCTCTCCAGGCCGTTGGGCACGCCGAAGCGCAAAATGTTCTTCACCACGTAGCGGTCGTGGCGCAGGGTGAACTTCTCCACCTGCATGGGAAGGCCCGGCCGCTTCAGCAGCACCACCATGGCCGCCGCGGCTGCCGCCCGGGACACCAGGGTGGGGATGGCCACGCCCTCCACGCCCATGTGGAGGCCGAAGATCAAAAGGGCGTTGCCCGCCACGTTGATGGCGTTCATGGCCAGGGACACCCACATGGAGATCTTGGAGTTGCCCATGACCCGGAACAGCGCCGCTCCGGCGCTGTAAATGGCCAGGAAGGGCGTGGACGCCTCCACGATCATATAATAGGTATTGGCGTAGGCCGCCACATCCGGCTCCACCTGGCCGAACACCACGTGTAGCACAAAGCCCTTGCCCAGGTAAAAAAGCAGCATGATGAGCAAAGACGCCTCGCCCATGAACAGCAGCAGCTGCTGGCCGGAGTGGCCTGCTTTTTTAGGCTCCCGGCGGCCCAGATACTGGCCGGCGATGACGGCGCCACCGGTGGCCAGGGCCGAAAAGGCGTTCACCAGCAGCACGTTCACCGTGTCCACCAGGGACACGGCGGAGATGGCCGCCTCGCCCACCTGGGACACCATGACGGAGTCGAACAGGCCCACCGTGATGGCCAGAAGCTGTTCAATGACCAGAGGCACGATCAGCCGCCGCAGGTCCTCTTTTGAAAAATCCACATTGATCTTTTTGGTTTCCATGTCTCTGCCTTCTTTGTTCATTGCTGTTACCGAAATTCCCGGGGGCTCATATGGAAGGTGCTCTGGAAGGCCCGCAGGAAGGTGGAGTACTCCGCGAAGCCCGCCTGCTCCGCCGCCTTCATCACCGGCACGCCGGCGCGGATGAGCTCCCCTGCCCGCAGCAGCCGCTTCTGGCTGATGTACTGGTGCAGGGTGTAGCCGGTGACGGCCTTGAACCGATGCATCAGATAGTACCGGCTCAGGTAAAAGCGGCCCGCCAGGGCGTCCACGGAGAGGTCCTCCTCCAGATGCTCCCCGATGTAGCGGAGGACCTCCTCCATTTTCGGGTCCACCCGGTAGCTGTCCCGCTGCTCCTGGGCGGTGCGGTCCCGGAGGATATCCCGGTTCACGCCGATGAGCACCTGCTGGCACAGGGTGTCCGCCAGCCGGGCGGCGCCGAATTCCCGGGACACCAGAGCCTCCTCCAGCCGCTGGATGGTCTGCATATACTCCAGCCGCCGCTCCGCCCCGAACCGCAGCAGGTGGAAGCCCCGCTGCCGGGCGGTCTCAAAGCAGGTGTCCAGGGCCTCGCCGGGGTCACTGCGCTTTTGCAGCCACTCCCGCCCCAGCCAGATGACCACCCGCTCATAGGGCTCCGCCGGGTCGATGACGGGACGGTGGATCATGTTGTGCTGCACCAGCAGCAGGTCCCAGGGCTGGAGAAAGTAAGTGACGCCCTCCACCACGTAGGACACTTTTCCTCCCAGCGCCAGGATGAGTTTGTCAAATTCGTGATAATGGTAATCCAGCTTCTGGGCACGGCTGTCTTTCAGGTGGAACAGGCGGAAATCCTCGTTCAGGTATCCCCGCTTGCCCACTTCGCTGCGATCCAGCATAGGAGCACCCCCTCTTTCATTTCAGCGGCCCCTATCTTATCGCACTTTTTACCATTTCTCAATCAGAATTTCATACAAATGATACAAAACTTTTGTAATACCTTTGGTGGTTCAGTCGAAAACGGAATCGAATTCCGTCAAATTTTTGGCTATACACCGCCGGGGGGATTTGGTATACTATATAGAAACGCAACAAATTAGGAGGACTGTGCCATGAGCCGCGCCGACGAACTCTTTATCCAAAACTGCCGGGACATTCTGGAAAACGGCGTCTGGGACACGGACTGGGAGGTCCGCCCCCACTGGGAGGACGGCACGCCCGCCCACACCGTGAAGAAATTCGGCATTGTGAACCGCTACGACCTGCAAGCGGAGTTCCCCATTCTGACCATCCGCCGGACCTACTGGAAAACGGCGGTGAAGGAGCTTTTGTGGATCTGGCAGAAAAAGTCCAACAACATCCACGACCTGGACGCCAAGATCTGGGACCAGTGGGCGGATGAGACCGGCTCCATCGGCAAGGCCTACGGCTACCAGCTGGCGGTGAAGCACCACTATCCCGAGGGGGACATGGACCAGGTGGACCGGGTGCTGTACGACCTGAAGCACAATCCCGCCTCCCGGCGCATCCTCACCAATATCTACAATTTCCAGGACCTTCACGAGATGCACCTGTACCCCTGCGCCTACTCCATGACGTTCAACGTCTCCGGCAATGTGCTCAACGCCATTTTGAACCAGCGGAGCCAGGATATGCTGGCCGCCAACAACTGGAACGTGGTGCAGTACGCCGTGCTGGTCCACATGTTCGCCCAGGTCAGCGGCCTGGTGCCCGGCCAGCTGGTCCACGTCATCGCCGACGCCCACATCTACGACCGCCATGTGCCCATCGTGGAAAAAATGCTGGCCCAGACCCCCGCTCCCGCCCCGAAGTTCACGGTGGACCCCAGCGTCACCGACTTTTACGACTTCACCCCCGCCAGCTTCTCCCTGGAGGGATACACCCCCGCCCCCTTTGAAGACAAGATTCCCATTGCCATTTGAGGTGAATGCCATATGAATTGTATCGTTGTCGCCGACCAAAACTGGGCCATTGGCTGTGAGGGCGGGCTGCTGTTCTCACTGCCCACGGACATGAAGCGCTTCCGCTCCCTGACCATTGACGGCACCGTCATCCTGGGCCGCAAGACTTTGGATTCCTTCCCCGGCGGCAGGCCCCTGCCCCGCCGGCGGAACATCGTCATCACCCGGCGGGTGGATTTCGACCGGGAGGGCTGTGAGATCGTCTCCAGCCCAGAAGCGGCGCTGGAGGCCGCGGCCGGCACGGAGGAGGAAGCCCTTTGGATCATCGGCGGCGGCAGCGTCTATACCGCCCTGCTGCCCAAGTGCAGGCGGGCCTTCGTCACCCGGGTGGACGCCGCCGCCCCCCAGGCGGACACCTTCTTTCCCAACCTGGATAAGCTGCCGGGCTGGGAGGTGGAGGCCGTCAGCGAGCCGGTGACGGAGAACGGCGTTACCTACCGTTTTGTGGATTATGTGAATACGAAGCTGTGAAAAAGCGCGGAGGGCCGACCTCCGCGCTTTTTCTTATTTCCGCTCCGCCCAGTATGCAGCACTTCCGGGCTCATAGCCCCACCTGGTCTCCTGTTCGGCACTGGCGGCGGGCAGGTCCATGCCCTCTGCCCAGAGAAGAACGGCATCCTCCCCCTTTCCCAGATAGACGGCTGTGATGTCTGCGCCATCGCCGTATTTGGCGTTCCACTCGTTGTGCTCCGCCACATCGATGCAGTAATCCCAGTCCCACAGTCCGCCGTCAGTGCTCCGCTCCCGGCAGATCAGGGGCCGCAGGGGCACGATATATCGGACTCCGTCCTCGTCCAGCTCGTCCACCCGGTTCAGGTCGTACTGGTCGTTCACGAACAGGTGGAACACCACCCGCCCATCAGAGAGCTGGGAAAGCTCCGACACCTCCATCACATCCGTGGGCACCTGACAACTATACCACTGGAACAGGGCCCAGTATCCGCCTGCCAGCACCACGCAGGCCAGCACACCGATGAGCACACCCCGCAGCCGCGCTCTCCACTTTCCCTTCTTCCACTCCTGGGAGATTTTCTTTACCGCCGCCGCGTCATCGGCGGCTTTCCGCTCCGCCTCTGGCAGAGGGGTATCCATGTCCGCCAGGGTTTTGCGGCAGGCCTCACAGTCCTTCAGATGCGCTTCCACCACCGCCCGGCTGGCCGCCGAGCACACGCCGTCGTGGTACAAGGGCAGCAGGTCCAAAATGATCTCATGTTCCATCAAAATCCTCCTTTAGCTTCTGTCTGGCCCGGAAATACGTCACCCGGGCCCAGCTCTCCGTCTTGCCGAACAGCTCCCCGATCTGGGAGAAGGGCAGCTCCCCGAAGGTCCGCAGGGAAAACACCTCCTTGTAAGGCTCCGGCAGCTGGTGGAACAGCCGGTGGAGCCGCCTGGCGGCATCCCGGTCCGCGAAGCCCTCTTCGATGCCGCCATCTCCCGGCTCGGCGTCCTGCTCCGCGAACCGCTTCCGCTCCCGGCACAGCGTCAGGTACTGGTTCCGGGCGATCTGGCACAGCCACACCCGCAGCTGGCAGTCTCCCCGGAAGCCGTCGATGGCGGTGAGGGCCTTGAAAAAGGTCTCCTGGGTCACCTCCTCCGCCACGGCCTCGTCCCGGCTGAGGGCCAGGACGTATTTGTAGACGTCCGCGAAATACCGCCGGTAGACCTCCTCAAAGTCAGGCATTTGCTTCACCTCCTCCGCGCCGTCATCCATAGGACCGGGAAAGTCCGGATTCGTTACAGGGTCTTTTCAAATTCTTTGAAATTGATTATAATAGGGCCAGCACACAATGGGAAGGAGGGATCTCCATGGCGGAGCTGAGCACGGATGTGCGGATGATCCGCGGCATCGGCGAGCAGCGGGCCAAGGCCCTGGGCAAGCTGGGCATCCTCACCCTGCGGGACCTCATCAGCTGGTTCCCGCGCAAATACGAGGACCGCACCCAGACCAGGCGCATCGCGGACCTGGTCCCTGGCGAGAGCGCCTGCGTGGCCGCCATGATTGCCTCGCCGCCCACTGTCTCCCACATCCGAAAGGGCATGGACCTTGTCAAGGTCCGGGCCGTGGACGAGTCCGGCGTGCTGGACGTGACGTTTTTCAACCAGACCTGGCTGAAAAACCAGCTTTGCCAGGGAGAGACCTATTATTTTTACGGAAAGGCGGAGGGAAACCTCCTGCGCAGGACCATGGCCTCCCCGGTGGTGGAGGCGGAGGGCCGCCGGGAAGTGACGGGCCGCATCGTGCCCATCTATCCCCTGACGGCGGGGGTGAGCCAGCTGGTGCTGTCCCGGTCCATCCGCCAGGGGCTGGACGCCTGCGCCGACATTCTGCCGGACGCCCTGCCGGACGAGGTCCGGCGGGAGCATCACCTGTGCCGCATCGGCTACGCCTACGAGAACATCCACTTTCCGGAAAGCGCGGAGGCCCTGGACCTGGCCCGGCGGCGTCTGGCCTTTGAGGAGCTGTTTTTGTTCACCATCGGCTTGAAGCGGCTGCGCCGGCGGCGGGAGATGGTCCAGGTGGCCCCCTGCCGGGCCGTGGACATGGACGCCTTTTATAACGCCCTCCCCTTCACCCTGACGGACGCCCAGCGCCGCTGCGTGGAGGAGGCCCTGGCCGACATGGAGCGGGGCGTCCCCATGAACCGCCTGTGCCAGGGAGACGTGGGCTGCGGCAAAACCATGGTGGCCGCCGCCTGCGTGTACTTTATGGTGAAAAACGGCCGGCAGGCGGCTCTGATGGCCCCCACGGAAATCTTGGCCCAGCAGCATTACGGGGGCCTTGCCCCCCTGCTGGAGTCTTTGGGCATTCGGTGCGCCCTGCTGACTGGCTCCGCCCCCGCCCGGGAAAAGCGGGACATCGCCACTCGTCTGGCGGTAGGAGAGACGGACTTCGTCATCGGCACCCATGCCCTTTTGTCGGGCGGCGTGGACTTCCGGGACCTGGGCCTGGTGGTCACCGACGAGCAGCACCGCTTCGGCGTTGGACAGCGGGCGGCGCTGGCGGCCAAGGGCAGCCATCCCCACACCCTGGTCATGTCCGCCACCCCCATCCCCAGGACTCTGGCTCTCATTTTGTACGGGGACCTGGACGTGTCTGTCATCGACCAGCTGCCCCCCGGCCGCAGGCCCATCGAGACCTACGCCGTCCCCGGCAGCTATCACCCCCGGGTGTACCAATTTATCCGCAAGCTGGCGGCGGAGGGCCGGCAGGCCTACATCGTCTGCCCGATGGTGGAGGAGAACGACGAGCTGCCCGACGAGCGGAAGGCCGTCACCGCCTATACCAAAACGCTCCAGACGGAGGTGTTCCCGGACCTGCGGGTATCCTTCGTCCACGGCAAGATGAAGCCCCGGGAGAAGGACGCCGTCATGACCGCCTTTGCCGCCGGGGAGGCGGACATCCTGGTGTCCACCACCGTCATCGAGGTGGGGGTGGACGTGCCCAACGCCGCCGTCATGGTCATCGAAAACGCGGAGCGCTTCGGCCTCTCCCAGCTTCACCAGCTGCGGGGCCGGGTGGGCCGGGGCGCCCACCAGTCTTACTGCATCCTCATCTCCGACAACCAAAACGACGAGACCCGCCAGCGGCTGCGGGTCATGACAAAGACCACCGACGGCTTCAAAATCGCCGAGGAGGACCTGCGGCTCCGGGGTCCCGGCGACTTTTTCGGCCAGCGGCAGCACGGCCTGCCGGGCCTGCGGGTGGCGGACATCGGCTGCGACACCCGGCTGCTTCAAGAGGCCCAGGCAGCGGCGGAGGCCCTGCTGGCCCGGGACGGGGAGCTTGTCTCCTGCCCCGCCACGGCGGCGCGGGTGGCGGAGCTATTCACCCAGAACGCAGACGCATTGAACTGAAAGAAAACGAGGTAACGCTTCATGGATCGAAAACTCACCGCCAGGGAATACGTGTTCCTGTCCTCCATGCTCTTCGGCCTGTTTTTCGGGGCCGGCAACCTGATCTTCCCCGTCCACATGGGCCAGCAGGCCGGCGCCGCCGTCTGGCCGGCGGTGGCGGGCTTCTGTCTCACCGGCGTGGGGCTGCCCCTGCTGGGCATCGCCGCCATGGGTATCTCCCGCAGCGACGGCATGTTTGAGCTGGGGTGCCTGGTGGGCAAAAAGTACAGCTACTTTTTCACCTGTCTGCTGTACCTGACCATCGGCCCTTTGTTCGCCATCCCCCGCACCGCCACCGTGTCCTTCAGCGTGGGTCTGCTGCCTCTGCTGCCCCAGGAGCACGCAAAGCTGGCCCTGTGCGTGTTCTCAGCCCTCTTTTTCCTGGTGGTGCTGTACTTCTCCCTGCGGCCCTCCGGTATCCTCACCTGGGTGGGCAAAATTTTGAATCCCCTGTTTCTGCTGTTTCTGGGCATCCTCACCGTCACGGCCCTGCTGCGGCCCATGAGTGCCGTAAGTGCCTCAGAGCCGGTGAACGCCTACGCCGGCATGAGCTTTTTCCAGGGCTTTCTGGACGGCTACAACACCGTGGATGCCCCGGCGGCCCTGGCCTTCGGCATCGTGCTTATCAGCGCCATCCGGGAGCTGGGGGTCCGGTCCCCCAAGGCGGTGTCCGCCGTCACGGTGAAGGCCGGCGTGTTCAGCTCCCTCCTTATGGCGGGCATCTACTGCATGCTGGCGGTGGTGGGTGCCCAATCCCGGGCGGTGTACGGCATCTGTGCCGACGGCGGCGAGGGCCTGTACCGCATCGGCACCCACTATTTCGGCACCTTCGGCGGCGTGCTGCTGGGCATCACCGTCACCTTTGCCTGCCTGAAAACCGCCATCGGCCTCATCACCTCCTGCGCCTCCACTTTTGTGGAGCTGTTCCCCAAATCCCTCAGCTACAAGGCCTACACCGTCGTGTTCTGTCTGTTCTCCTTCTGTGTGGCCAACTTTGGTCTCAGCCGCATTATTCAGCTGTCCGTGCCGGTGCTGATGTTCCTGTATCCCCTGACCATCACCCTCATCCTGCTGAGTCTGGCGGGGGGATGGTTCGGCTATGATCGGCGGGTGTTTGTGGCGGTGACGGCGCCCACGGCCCTGGCCGCCGCCCTGGACTTTTTGGACAACCTGCCAAAGAGCGCCCAAGCCTTCCTCCACGCCGACGCCCTGCTGGCGCCTGCGGGCCGTCTCCTGCCCTTCTTCTCCATCGGCATGGGCTGGGTGGTACCCGCCTGCCTGGGGCTGGCGGTGGGCCTTGTGTGGCACTTCGCCGCCAAACAGCGCGCCTGACGCAAAGACCCCCGCGCCTGCATAAGGCGCGGGGGTCCTTTTGTGTTTTTTACAGGTGGCCCCGGTTCAGTTCCCGGGTGTACAGCCGGGTCACATACTGCATATGGGACCGCATGGCCTGCTCCGCCCGGTCCGGATCGTTGGCCAGAATGGCCACCATGATGTTCCAGTGCTGGGAGGCGGACTGGTCATCCACCTCCGGCAGCAGGGCCCGGTTGCGGCTGAGATACTCCGTGATCTGCACCATGAGGCTTTGCAGGCTGCGGCGGAGATAGTCATTGTCGGCGATGTCCGCGACGGCCAGGTGAAAGTCGAAATCCCGCTCCAGCTGATAGTCGATGTCCCGGGCGATGGCATAGCTGAGGGGCTGGCGCAGCTTGTCGCCGTCGGCGGGAGCGGCCTTCTGGGCGGCCAGGTACACCAGGGCGCACTCCAGGGCCGCCCGGGTCTCCAGCAGTTTTTCAAAATATCGCTCCATATGTCTCTCTCCTCGCGCTACTTCAGCTCATCCAGGCTCAGGGAAAAGCTGTCCATAAACGTATCCAGAAAATATGCCGTCTCCGGCAGGCCATAGCCCTCCAAAGCCGCCCGGGTCTGGGCGGCGGCCTCCCGGAACTCCAGGTTGCCGGCCTTCAGCTCCTCCACGCACTTAATGTAGGCGGAGAGCTTGTCCGCCGCCTTCACCAGCTGTTCGACCTCCGGGTCCGCCGGGGTGAGTACGGAGACGTAGGCCCCTTGCAGCTCCGGCGGCAGCATGTGCAACAGACGGCGCTCCGCCACGGCCTCCACGTCCTTGTAGGCCCTGCGGATGTCAGGGTTGTCGTATTTGATGGGGGTGGGCATGTCGCCGGTGAGGATCTCGCTGGCGTCGTGGTACAGCGCCGCCGCGGCCACAGCCCCCGGGTCCACGGCACCGCCGAACTTCTCGTTGCGGATGAGGGCCAGGGCGTGGGCCAGGACGGCCACCTGATGGCTATGCTCCTGGACATTCTCCGGAGCGGTGTTGCGCATGAGAGCCCACCGCTGGATGAAGCGCATCCGGGAGATATATGCAAAAAAGTGACTTTTCATTTTCTCATCCCTCCACGATCTCGCCCAGCAGGGCCTCGCCTTCCAGACCGGTGACGCGGACGTTTTTCACGGTGTTGTGCAAGTTTCGCCCCTCCACCAGCACCTCCATGTAATTGGGCGCGTGGCCGAAGAAGCGGCCGTCCCTGGGCTGCTCGAACAGGACGGGATACGTCTTGCCCACACAGCCCTCCAGATACGCCCGGTGCATGTCCGCCGCGGCGACGGCGGCCCGGCGGGCCCGGTCCTCCTTCACGGCCTTGGGCACCTGCTCCATATCCGCCGCCGGGGTGCCGGGGCGGATGGAGTAGGGGAAGATGTGCATCTGGGCGAAGCCGCAGCGGCGGATGAAGTCCAGCGTCTGGCCAAACTCCTCCTCCGTCTCCTCCGGAAAGCCCACGATCATGTCCGTGGTGACGGCGGGCCGGTCAAAAAAGCGGTTCAAAAGCTCCACGGACTCCAGATACCGGGCCGTGTCGTACTTGCGGTTCATGCGCTTCAGGGTGGCGTCACAGCCGCTTTGCATGGACAGGTGGAACTGGGGACACAGGTCCGGCAGCGATGCCGCCCGGCGGCAGAACGCCTCCGTGACGGTGCGGGGCTCCAGGCTGCCCAGCCGAATGCGGACGCCGGGCGCGGCCTTGCAGAGAGCTTCCACCAGGTCGATGAGGATCTGGCCATTTTTCAGGTCCCGGCCCCAGGATGATATCTCAATGCCCGTCACAACGATCTCCCGGTAGCCGTCGGCCTTCAGCCCCGCCGCCTGCTCCACCGCCTGGTCCAAGGGCAGGGACCGCACCGGCCCCCGGGCGTAGGGGATGATGCAGTAGGTGCAGAAGTTTACGCAGCCGTCCTCCACCTTCAGCATGGCCCGGGTCCGGTTTTCCATGCCTCCGGCGGGCAGCACCTCAAAGCTCCGCCGGTCGAAGGAGCGGTCCACCAGCTCCAGGGGCCGCCGCTCCTCCACCGCCTGCTCCAAAAGGTCCACAAAACCGGCGCGGTCGCCGGTGCCGGCAATGAGGTCCACGTCCAGCTTCCGCACATCCTCCACGTGGGTCTGGGGATAGCAGCCGCACACCGCCAGCACGGCGCCGGGCCGCTCCCGGCGGACCCGGTGAAGGACCTTCCGGGACTTCTGGTCGCTGACAGCGGTCACGGAGCAGGTGTTCACCACGTAGGCATCCGCCTCCTGGGAAAAGTCCACCACCTGGTGGCCCTTCCGCCGCAGCAGCTGCTCCATGGCCTGGGTCTCATATTGATTCATTTTGCACCCGAGGGTGTAAATGGCAACTCTCATGGAATCTCCTTGCACTTTCT
>JAETPK010000161.1 GCA_021771265.1 Oscillospiraceae bacterium | reverse complement strand
GGTGGTAAAGGTCTGGGGCAGGGCCAGGATGTTGGGGTTCGGGCCCACGTACTTCTTCATAGCGTCCTGCAAGGCCTCCTCGAAGGTGGCCCGGGTCTTCAGGCCCATGCCCCGGGCAATGCCCGGCTCCCGCGCGCCCACGATGTATATGGCGCTGGTGTGCTCCTCCGCCAGATGCCCGCAGCTCATCATGGAAAAGCCGTGGAACGGGTGGAAGGCGTTGGCGAAGCGGTACTTGCGGATGTACGCTTCATTGGTGGCGAAGTACTCGCCGTAGCGGTTCATGTCCGGCAGGATGTTCATCGAATCGTGCTGGAACATCTCATACAGCTCTTTCAGGTACGGCCAGCGCTCCTCGTGGAACCAGCCGTCGCAGATGCTGGACACGATGAACACACAGTGGTCTGACAGCACCCGCTTGTGGCGGATCACCTGGGCCGACAGCGCCTGCATCATCTGGATGGGGTTGGTGCCCATGCCGTCGCCGTAGTGGAAGTTGGTGGGCATGCCGAACACCACCACGTCGTACTTCTTTTCCGCCCAGTGCACGTAGGTGCGCTTGTCCGCCGTCTTCCAGCTGATGGGCTGCATCTCCTTGGCCCAGCCGGAGTTGATCTCGATCTGCCGGCTTTTGGTGTCCAGCACCGCGTCGCAGCAGAAGAACTTCTTGCCCATCTTCTCTTCCATCAGCATGCCCTGCTGGTCGAACTTGTGGCGCATCTCGCTGTGGGTGGACACGGGCACAAAGTCCTGCCGGTGCATCACCTGGGGCACATGGTGGGCCGAGATGCTGCGCCAGTGGCTGATGCCCGTGGCGCAGTGCTTGTACCCGCCCGAGTAGCCGCCGTAGGGGTTGCCCTGGGTGTGGCCGATGAGGATGGCCACGTCGGCGTCGTACACGTACTTGTTCATGATGACATGGTCGCCGGCCTCGGTGTAGCCAATGTCCACCAGATGCTCGTAGTCCTCCGAGTCGTGGCTGGTGATCTGGCCCGTGGGATAGAACTCACCGAACAGCTCGGGGCCCAGGATGGTCTTCATCTCGGGCAC
>JAETPK010000066.1 GCA_021771265.1 Oscillospiraceae bacterium | reverse complement strand
TGGACCTGCCGGGGAAAACGGACCACCAGTGTTTGTCCCACCGCCAGGGCGCCGGTATCCGGCACGGCGTTGTCCGCCGCCAGACGGTCGGGGTCCACCCCATAGGATGCCGCGATGAGCTCCACGGTCTCGCCAGAACGCACCACATGAACGATCATTTCCCCATCACCTCTGTGGGAGCATATGCGGCGGAGGGTGGGAACAGAACATCCAAACAGTTTGTTCCCCGCAAATCGTGCTGGAATGTCGAAAGACGCTTGCCTTTTGAACGGGAATCCTGTAACATAAAAACAGATATTCTAAAATTTCCGGCCTTGCGCGGTTTTTATGCGGAAGTTTCATGGAAGGACCGGAGCGGCAAAGGGAGGACGGCGGCGTGAACATTCGGAAATACGAGGCCTTTGTACGGGCCGTGGAGCTGGGGAGCCTTTCCAAGGCGGCGGAGGAGCTGGGGTACACCCAGTCCGGGATCAGCCACATGATGCAGTCTCTGGAGGATGAGGTGGGGTTCCCCCTGATGGTGCGGACCTCCTCGGGCATCGTGCCCAACACGGAGGGGGAGATGCTGCTGCCCATCATCCGCCAGCTGCTGCGGACCAACGAGTCTCTGGAGCAGAGCGTTGCCAAGATCAAGGGCGCCGACATCGGACGCATCCGTATCGCCGCCTATCCCAGCGTGGCCACCTATTGGCTGCCCGCCATCATCGCCGCCTTTCAAAAGGACTACCCCAACGTGGAGATCCAGATCATCGAGGGTGGCACGGACATCATCGAGGGAGCCATGGAGCGCCGGGAGGCGGATCTGTGCCTGTATGCCGGCGGCGAGGGGAAGAATTTTGAATGGCTGCCCCTGCGGGAGGACCAGATGCTGGCCCTGGTGCCGCCGGGACATCCTCTGGCGGAGGGAGCTTTTGTGCCGCTGGAGAGCTTTTTGACGGAGCCGTTCATCATGCCCATGCAGGGCTATGACGGCGAAGTACACGATATTCTCTCCAACCTCTCCCAGCAGCCCCACATCCTCTTTTCCGCGTGCAGCGATTACGCCATCATCTCCATGGTGGCCAAGGGGCTGGGCGTTTCCATTTTGGCGGATCTGCTGCTGCGGAACTATCCCAACGACGCCGTGGCGCTGCCCATCCAGCCGCCTCAATTCCGGATGCTGGGCATGGGCGTGCCCCAGGTGAGGACGGCGTCCCCCATGACGCGGAATTTCATGCGGTACGTACAGGCGTATGTGGAGCAGCTGGAGCAGACATAAAAAAACAGCATAACGCCGCGCTTTGCGGCGCAAACGCCTATTATCACAGACTTTTTGCAGGTATTCGATCCAACACGAAGGGGCTCCCGTCCCCTTGTACTCTCCTTGTTTTTTGCTGCCGTCTTTCGAATCAATCAGGTTTTTTGATAAACTGAGGCGGGAAGCCCGTGGGCTTCCCGCCTTTTATGTTTGCAGACAGGGGGACTCACTTGGCGGTGAGCCGCGCGGCACGCTGCTTGCCGTACCACAAAATGGCGCCGGTGTAAGCCACGGCCGCGGCGATGCCGATGGCGTAGGCGGCGCCCCAGGGGAGATTGAAGCCGATCTTGGCGTTGGCGATATACGTAACGGTGACGAGGGTATAGAACGCGCCGGGGAACAGGGGAATCCAGACGTACTTATGCTTGCCGTTTTCAAACATCCAGATGGAGATGGCCAGGAAGGCAAACAGGGACAGAGTCTGGTTGGACCAGGCGAAGTAGCGCCACAGGATGTTGAAGCCGTCGCTGTTGAACTTGGCGAAGACCAGAATGGCGGCCACCAGGGCGAAGATGGCGGCGGACAGGGACAGGCGCTTGCCGTTGGTGCTCTGGTCGATATGGAAGGATTCGGCGATGGTCAGGCGCAGGCCCCGCAGAGCGGTGTCGCCGGAGGTGATGGGCAGGACCACGATGCCCAGCAGGGCGATGACGCCGCCCACGTTGCCCAGAATGTCCTTGCAGACCACGATGACGGTGCCGGTGGCGCCGGCGTTGGCCGCCTGCATGCCCAGGTTGTATACGCCCATGGCGGCGCCGGCCCAGACCATGGCGATGAAGCCTTCCAGGATCATCATGTTGTAGAAGGTGTTGCGGCCTTCCCGTTCGCTCTTCATGGTGCGGGAGATGATGGCCGTCTGGGTGGAGTGGAAGCCGGAGAGGATGCCGCAGGCCACGGTGACGAAGAACACGGGGATGAAATGACCGCTGGTGAAGTACTCACCATAGCTGAAGGGGGCGGTGCCGCCCTCGGCAGTGGTTTGGAACGCCTGGAAGGCGGCGCCCTGCCAGTTATCCCAGAGGTTCAGCAGGGGATAGCCCTTGACAAAGAGGCCGATGAACACACCCACGGCGGAAAACAGCAGGATGCCGCCGAAGACGGGGTAGATCTTGCCGATGATGGCGTCGATGGGGAAGACGGTGGCGACCAGGTAGTAGGCGAAGATGACGCCGTAAATGACCCAGGTGGAAGCAGAAGTGGCCTTGCCGTCAAAGCCGAAGATGCCGGTGGCGGCGATGTCGCCGGGCGTGTAAATGAACACGGCGCCCACCAGCAGCAGAAGAACGCAGACGAACACCTGATAGATCCGGTAAATGGTTTGGTTGGAATAGCGGCGGACCATCTCAGGCATTTGGGTGCCGCCGTCCCGTAGGCAGATCATGCCGGAGAAATAGTCGTGCATGGCGCCGCCGATAATGTTGCCGATGGGGATGGTGATAAACGCGATGGGCCCGAAGAGGATGCCCTGGATAGGCCCGAAGATGGGGCCCGTGCCTGCGATGTTCAGCAGGTTGATGAGCATATTTTTCCAGCTCTTCATGGGGATGTAGTCCACACCGTCCTGCTTGGTGTAGGCGGGGGTCTTCCGGTCGTCGGGGCCGAAGACCCGTTCGCAGAACTTGCCGTACAGGGCGGCGCCGACGAAGAGGATCACGAGACCCAAAATGAAAGTTGCCATAAACACACACTCCTTTTTTGGCCGCAGTGGGCCGATTCTGTAAATACCATATCAGATTTTAAGAGAGTTGGCCGTTAAGGAGCGGGGGAGAGCGTTTCCGCACCGTAAGAAAAGAAGAGACAACTGCAAAAGCGGCGCTAAGAGAAAAACAGACAAGCGCCCATTCGCCGTGTACACGGCGAATGGGTGCTTTGCGCATTTACTCACCCTCGGCCATACGGTAGCCGACGCCGACCTCTGTGAAGAGGTAGCGGGGCTCAGCGGGGTTTTCCTCGATTTTGCGACGGATGTTGGCCATGTTTACCCGGAGGATCTGGTTGTCTCCGCCAGCCCGGGGCCCCCAGAGCTCCTTGATGAGGAAGTCATAGGTGAGGACCTTGCCGGCGTATTTGGCAAGCAGGGCTACGATGCGGAACTCGCTGAGGGTCAGGCGGACATTTTTCCCCCGGACCAGGGCCTGGTGCTTGTTGAAGTCCACCACCAGGTCGCCCACCGTATAAGTCCCCTTCTGGGCGATCTCATCGTTGCCGGAGACCGTGCGGGTGTGGCGGATGGCGGCCCGGACCCGTGCCAGCAGCTCGTCGGTCCCGAAGGGCTTGGTGAGGTAGTCGTCGGCGCCCAGGTCCAGGGCGCTGACCTTGTCCCCCTCATGAGAGCGGGCGGAGACGACTACTACCGGCAGGCTGGTCCAGCTGCGCAGCTGGCGGAGAATGTCCATGCCATCCATGTCCGGCAGACCCAGGTCCAGAATGATGAGGTCCGGACAGTGAGAGGCAATCATGGACAGGGCCTCCTGTCCGGAGCGGGCCTGCATGGCCTCGTAGCCGTTGGTGTTCAAGATGGTGGAGATAAAGCGGGAAATGCTTTTTTCATCCTCCACCACCAGGATCTTTTCCCGAATATTCATGTGTTCCCTCCTGTTGATAAGGGCAGACGGAAGGTGAACTCCGCGCCGTCTGCCAAATTTTGGGCCTCCATGGTGCCGCCATGGGCCCGGACGATGGCCAGGCATACGGAAAGTCCCAGGCCCATGTTGCGCTTTCCGTCACAGGCCGTGGTCTCACCGTGCTTCAGTGTGCCGTCAAAAAGTGTGGGCAGCAGCTCGGGGGCGATGCCCTGGCCGTTGTCCCGCACGGAAAACAGCGCGTCACCATGGTCGCTTTGAACGCTGAGGTCGATTTTTGTGGTGGTCTTGCCATGGAGCACGGCGTTTTCCAAAAGATTGGACAGGACTTGCCCGATGAGGATGGCGTCCATGGGGACGAACAGCAGAGCTTCCGGAGCGCAGACCTCCACGGAGACGGCGGGATAGCGCTTGCGGAATTTCTGCACGGCCACGCCCAAGAGCTCCTCGGCGGGTTCCGCCTCTTTGTGGATGCAGGCGGGGTCGCTGCCGATGCGGGTGATGGAGAGCAGGTTTTCCACCACCTGGATGAGCCACTGGGCGTCATCACGGACATCCGCCAGCAGGTCCCGCTGCTCCGCCGGGGAGAGGGTGGGCGTTTCCAAAATGGTGGAGGTGGCACCCACGATGGAGGTCAGGGGAGTGCGGATGTCGTGGGAGACGGAGCGCAGCAGGTTGGCCCGCATCTTCTCCTTTTCGTTTTCCACCCGCAGCTCCTGCTGCTGCTTTGCCTGGGAGGTCAGGGTGCTGGTGATGATAGAGACGCCCAGAAAGGCCAGGAAGCTCAGGGGATAGCCGGAGAGAGTGAAGTTCAGGGCCAGATACGGGTAAGTAAACACGTAGTTGACGCAGACGACGCCCAGCAAAGCGGCCACAAGACCATATAAGTAGCCGGTAGTCAGCCGGGAGATCAAAAGGACCGCCAGTACGAAAATGGGAGAGGCGAAGCCGTCGCCGCTGTTAGACAGGCGAAGCAGGGCGCAGAAGACCACCGCGCAGAAAAAAATGACTGAGGCCAGCAGACAGTCCCGCCAGGAGAAGGGAAAGTACTGCTTCCAGACGTGTTGTTCCTTACGGCGCAAGACGGGTCCCTCCTTTCCACCACAGGATGACTTCATGATAACAGATCACATCTATTATAGCAGACTCGCCGTTAATTTTTTGCTAAAAAACAGGGGCGGGGAGTAGCTTGCAAAAAAATAAAAAAATTTTTTGTATTTGTTGCACGTCCGCGTGCAACAAATGCCCTCTGGGAGACCATGGGTAATCAACAAAAGGAGGCGGAGAGATGGCAAAGAGCGAGGGCGGACGGCTGGAGCGATTCTGCCGGGCTTATCTGCGGACCATGGACCCAGAGCGGGCCGCCCGGGAGGCGGACTGCCGGGATGGATTTGCCCTGCTGGCGGCGGAACGCACGCGAAAGCGGCTGGAACAGATGCGGGAGGCGGCCGTGGGCCAGCTGCGCCGGGAGGATGCCCTGCGGCGTCTGGCGCAGCTGGCCTTCGGGCAGGCCAACGACGGCGTGGAGCTGGCCTTGCGGGGCCGGGAGGCTTCGGCGGAGGGGCTGGACCTTTCGGCGGTAGCGGAGGTCCGGGTGACGGATAAGGGCGGCGTGGAGGTCAAATTCGTGGACCGGGTGCGGGCGCTGGAGGCCTTATGTGGCCTGCTGGGCGGAGACACCCGTGCGGGAGCGGAGGAGCTGCTCCAGGCACTGAGTGCTGCCGGGGAGGAGGAAGGAGCGTGGGAGCACGGCTGAGATGCTGCGGTTTTCCCCCAAGCAGCGGCAGGTTTTGACCTGGTGGTGCCGGAGGGACCGGCCTTGGGAGGCCATCATCTGCGATGGGGCCGTCCGGAGCGGAAAGACGTTTTCCATGGGATTGTCCTTCTTCTTGTGGGCCCAGACTTGCTTCAACGGGCAGCAGCTGGGGCTGTGCGGCAAGACCATCACCTCTCTGCGGCGGAACCTTCTGACGGAGCTGCTGCCCTGTCTGGAGCGGCTGGGCTTCACCTGCCGGGAGAAGCGGTCGGAGAATCTGCTCATCGTGGGCTATGGCGGCCATGAGAACCGCTATCTGCTCTTTGGCGGCAGGGATGAGTCCAGCGCGGCCCTGATCCAGGGCAGCACGCTGGCGGGCGTGCTGCTGGACGAAACGGCACTGATGCCCCGCTCCTTCGTGGAGCAGGCCTGTGCCCGGTGCTCCGTGACGGGAAGCCGGCTTTGGTTCAACTGCAATCCAGAGGGACCCCAGCACTGGTTTTACCGGGAGTGGGTGCTGAAGGCGGAGGAGCGGCGGGCACTGTATCTCCATTTTACCATGGAGGACAACCCAGTTCTCTCACCCCACATCCGGGCCCGCTACCGCCGGGCCTATTCAGGAGTGTTCTACCGGCGGTTCGTGCTGGGGGAGTGGACGGCGGCCCAGGGCCTGGTCTATGACTTTTTCGACCGGCAGCGGGACACGGTGCCGGCACCGGAGGGGCCCTTCCGCCAGTGGCGCATCTCCGTGGACTACGGCACGGCCAACCCGGCCTCCTTTGGACTTTGGGGTCTGCTGGATGGGGTTTGGTACCGGGTGGCGGAGCGGTATTTCGATTCGCGAAAGGAGGGGTGGCAGAAGACGGACGCGGAATATGCCGCGGACCTCAAGGCGCTGGCGGCCGGACGGAACATCCAGCGGGTCATCGTGGACCCATCAGCAGCCAGCTTTATTGAGACGCTGCGGCGGGAGGGTTTTTGCGTGGTGCGGGCGGTGAACGACGTGGCCGACGGCATCCGGGTGACGGCGGACCTGCTGAAAAGCAGGCGCATCATCATATGCCGGGAGTGCGGAGACTGCCTGCGGGAGATGGAGCAGTACTGCTGGGACGAGCGGGTCGGCCGGGACGCGCCCAGAAAGGAGAATGACCACGCCATGGACGATTTGCGGTATTTTGCCATGGACCTGGCGGGAGAGGAACACGGCGGCTTCGCGGCGACGTATGTGGAACGGCGTCCATGAAGCGAGCAGAGCGAGCCGCGGCTGAGCCGCGTACAAGGTTTTCCGCTTGCGGAAAACCTTGGGGCCGGCGGGCTTTGCCTGGCGGCCCAGGATCAGATGAAAAGGGCTCCCATGGGCGAAGACCATGGGAAAGCGATTTGCGTTATTTTGCCATGGACTTGGCGGGAGAGGGACAGAGCGGTTTCGCGGCGACGTATGTGGAGCGGCGGATATAAGAAACGGAGGTGGATACAAAACGTGAGATGGTTTAAAAAGCGGGAGAGCGTATCGGCGGCGCCGGTGCAACTGCGCAGCGGAGAGCAGCATCCCTTCGGGATGCTGGGGAACTATGTGCCTTTGCGCAGCGGGGAGGACCGGCTGTACCGGGCGGTGCGGGAGGCGGTGCCCCTGGTGGACGCCGCGATCTACAAGCTGGTGCGGATGTGCGGTGGCGTGACGGTCCGCTGCGGCGACGCCGCGGCGGAGCGGGAGCTGACGGCGTTTTTGCGGACGGTGCCCGTGGGGCGGGGACAGTTCGGCATGAACGCATTTTTGGACTGCTACCTGGATTCCCTGCTGACCTACGGCAGGGCGGTGGGGGAAATGGTGCCCGCCGGCGGAAACCGGGACATCGCCGCGCTGCTGTGCGGCCGGGTGGACCGGGTGGAGATCCGGGAGGGAGAGCACCCCCTGGACTTTGTGCTCTGTGGGCCGGATGAATATGGACACGTCCAGCCCCTGCCCTATCAGCAGCTGCTGCTGTTCACCCCCTTCCACCCGGAGGCGGAAAATCCCTACGGCGTGTCGCTGCTGCGGTCCCTGCCGTTCCTGGCGGATATCCTCATGAAGATCTACCACACCATCGGCGTCAATTGGGAGCGGTGCGGCAATGTGCGCTTCGCCGTTACCTGCCGGGACGGCGGCGGACAGGCGGAGGAGCGGAGCCGCCAGCTGGCCGGGGAGTGGTCCCAGGCCATGGCGGAGAGCCGCGGCGGAGGCGTCCGGGACTTTGTGGCGGTGGGCGACGTGGAGATCCGCGTCATCGGCGGAGACGCGCCGATTTTGGACAGCGAGGTGCCCGTGCGGCAGATCTTGGAGCAAATCGTGGCAAAGACCGGCATCCCGCCCTTTATGCTGGGCCTCAGCTGGAGCGCTACGGAGCGGATGAGCGCCCAACAGGCGGATCTGCTGACCACGGAGATCACCGCCATCCGCCGGACGCTGACGCCGGTGGTGGAGCGGGTGTGCCGCATGTGGCTGCGGATGCACGGCTATTCCTGCGGCTGCGAGGCGGTCTGGGATGATATCAACCTTCAAGACGAGGTGGAGGAGTCCAGAGCGGAGCTTTACCGGGAGCAGGCCAGGCGGCTGCGCATTGAAAACGACCGGATGGAACAGGAAAACGAGGGAGGCGTGTAAAAGAACATGGCGACGGAGGAAATGCAGAGGGAGCTGGAGCGCATCAACCAGTTTGCCAAGACGCCGCTGACGGAGGAGCAGGTGTACACCTTTACGCTGCGGCTGTGCGACAACGAGGTGGACCGGGACCTGGAGCGGTTCGCGCCGGAGGCCCTGGAGGAGCTGGGCAGGCTGTTCGTGGGCAAGAGCGGCGTGTTTGACCACCAGTGGTCCGCCCAGGGCCAGACGGCCCGTATCTACCGCACGGAGGTGGTGGAGGAACCCGCCGTCACCACGGCGGCGGGAGACCGCTACCGCTGGCTGAAGGGCTGGGCCTACCTGCTGCGGACGAAGAAGAACGTGGACCTCATCGCGGAGATCGAGGGAGGCATCAAAAAGGAGGTCAGCGTGGGATGCAGTATGGGGCGGCAGGTGTGCTCCATCTGCGGCGCCGAGAGTGGATGTCAGCACGTGAAGGGACAGCAGTACGGCGGCAAGCTGTGCTTTACGGAGCTGAGGGAGCCCCTGGATGCCTATGAGTGGTCCTTTGTGGCGGTGCCCGCCCAGCGGGGGGCCGGCGTTTTGAAACGCTATGGCCAGGAGGACCGGCAGACGGCCTTGCTGCACAAGCAGGCGGCCCTGGGCCAGAAGTACCTGAAGGAGCTGCGCCGGGAGGTGGTGCGCCTGGCCATGCTGGCGGATGACGGACTGGACGGCGGCGTATTCGCCGCCGCGGCGGACCGTCTGGAGGAGCCGGAGCTGCTGGAGCTGAAGCGGGCCTATGAAAAGCAGGCGGCACGGCGCTTTCCCGCCATGCCCCAGCTGCGGGACCGGGAAGTGGAGCAGCAGGGCGATGAGACCGTATTTCTCGTCTGAGGACGATCAAAGAAAGGAGAACAGGCATGAATTATTCTTATGAGGGCATCGGCCAGTGGTCCGCCACCTTCGCGGGCAGCCAGGCGGAAGAGGGACAGGTGGTCAAGCTCACCGCCGGAAAGACCGTGGGTCCCTGCGCCGCCGGTGACGGCTTCTGCGGCGTGGTGCAGAGCGTCAGCCGGGATGGGGAGGCCTGCGCCGTGGCCCTGGGCGGCATGGTACAGGCGGCCTACACCGGCACGGCGCCCGCACTGGGCTGGAGCGGTCTTTCCGCCAACGGCGCCGGCGGCGTCAAGGCGGACAGCACCGGCCGCAGCTATCTGGTGGTGGACGTGGACAGCACCGGCGGCATTGTGACATTCGTACTGTAAGGAGGAACGAGATATGGCATATCATTACGAAACAATCCATCTGGAGAAGGGCATGTACGGCCGCAGCGGCCAGAGCTTTGCCAAGACGCTGGAGGAACTGGACCCCAGCGAGCACTACCGGGGCACGCCTCTGGAGGGGCTGGACGCCTTCCAGCGGCAGCTCAAGCGATTCGACATCAAGGTCAAGGGCGCTGGCAGCGACATGGTGGAGAAATTTTTCCACACCGCCGAGTCCTCCGTGCTGTTTCCCGAGTTCGTGTCCCGGGTGGTGCGCCAGGGACTGGAGGAGGGCAGCATCCTGCCGGACCTGGTGGCGACCGTGACCCATTTTGACGGCATGGATTACCGCTCCATCACCTCCGTGCCCACGGAGGAGGACAAGAAGCTCCGCCGGGTGGAGGAGGGTGCCGCCATCCCCGAGACCGTCATCCGCACCCAGGAGAATCTGGTGCGCCTGCACAAGCGGGGCCGGATGCTGGTGGCGTCCTATGAGGCCATCCGCTTCCAGCGGCTGGACCTGTTTTCCGTGACCCTGCGCCAGATCGGCGCCTACATGGGCCGGATGCATCTGGCGGACGCCGTGGGTGTCCTCGCCAACGGCGACGGCAACGGCAACGCCGCGGCGGTGTACAAGGTGGGCACCAGTCCCATTTCCGGCACCGCCGGGACCCTCAGCTACGGGGCCATGGTGGACTTCTGGAGCCAGTTTGACCCCTATACCATGAATACGCTGTTAGTGGGCAGCGATATGCTGCTTGCCATGCTGAAAATGCAGGAGTTCCAGAACCCCCTGACCGGCTTGAATTTCCAGGGCACCGGCACGCTGACCACGCCTCTGGGCGCCAAGCTGCTGCGCAGCAGTGTGGTGCCCGCGGGGACCTTGATCGGTCTGGACAAGCGCTACGCTCTGGAGCAGATCAGCAGCAGCGACATCCTGGTGGAATACGACAAGCTCATCGACCGCCAGCTAGAGCGGGCGGCCATCACCTCCATCTCCGGCTTTGCCAAGCTGTCCAAGGACGCTTCCAAGGTCCTGAAGGTGTGAGCGCTGTCCGGCGGGGAGGCATGAGGCATGGAACAGACAACCCAAAAACTGGCGGAGACCGTGAGTGGCGCCGGAGAGGATGAGGCGGCCCTGCTGGAGGCATTGTGCGGCGCGGCTATCCGCCGCTGGCAGGGACGGCTCCGGGCGGGGGTGACGGTGGAGGACTGCGGCACGGCCTTTCACTGCGCGGCGGCTTTTACCGCCGCGGCGGACCTGCTTTCCGGCGGAGGGGACAGCGCAGCGTCCTTCACGGCGGGGCAGGTGTCCGTGAAATCCAGAACGGCGGCAGACTCTGCCGCTCAGGCCGCTTCCCTCCGCCGGGCGGCGGAGGAGCTGATGGCACCCTACACCGTGCCGGGGGACTTCGCGTTCCTGGGGGTGCGGGGATGAGACAAAACCTGATGCGGGACCTGCTGGATCGATGGGGACAGGAGGTCACCGTGGAGAGCGCCGGCGGCACCGCAGCGGCGGCCAGAGCCTTTTTGCAGCC
>JAETPK010000065.1 GCA_021771265.1 Oscillospiraceae bacterium | reverse complement strand
GGAATGTTCCGGCGCCGGGGACGCTTGCAGTGCCGAGCAGTATTTGTGGCGGAGACCAATGAGGAAGATGAGACATTTTTGGACTTTCGACTGAAGGGAGTTTTGACCACTTGAGTGATACGAGACATGAGCGGCCGGGTGTGTACTCGGCTTATGACGCATCGGCGGTGGTATCCGCCGGCGCGGCACCCAAGAGCATCGGCGTGGCGGCAAAGGCCGCCGGCGGGACCGTGGGCGCGGCCGTGACGCTGACCGGCTATGCCGCCGGTGTGCGGGCCTTCGGCGAGGACACGGAGGCGGGCATGAGTACCATTTTGAAGCTGCTGTTCCAGAACGGCGCGTCCAGCGTGACGGCGGTGCGTGTGGCGGACGAGGGCACCTTGGCGGACTATGAGGCGGCGTTCACCGTGCTTGGCGGCCAGGATGTGCAGGTGGTGGCCTGCGACAGCGGCGAGGTGAGCGTGCACCAGGCCCTGCGCTCCGCCGTGGAGAGCTGCTCCGCCGTCCGCCGGGAGCGGATCGCCGTGGTGGGCGGCAGCGGTGAGACGGCGGCGGAGCTGGTGAATCACGCCGGGAAGCTGAACAGTGAGCGGATGGTGCTGGTGGGTCCGGACACGCTGGACGGCGCCGGCGGAGCGCTGCCCGGTGTGTTCGCGGCGGCGGCAGTGGCTGGTGTCATCGCCGCCGGCAAGGACCCGGCGGTGCCCCTGAACGGCGCGGAGCTGCGGGGCCTGGGCGGTCTGGCCGCGGCATACAGCGACAATGAGATCGACCTGCTGGTGCGGGGCGGCGTAACGCCGCTGGAGAGCGAGAGCGGTGTTGTGGCGCCAGTGCGGGGCATCACCACCCGAACTACCACCGGCGGTGCGGCGGACGCCACCTGGCGGGAGCTGACCACCATCCTCATTGTGGATGATATCATCCCTGCCGTCCGCAGCGCCCTGCGCAGCAAATTCGCCCGCACCAAAAATACCGCCAGGAACCGGGGGGCCATTCGTTCCCAGGTCATCGTGGAGCTGGAGAAGAAGGTGGCTGCGGAGATCATCGACAGCTACGGCGAGGTGACGGCTGTCGCCGACCCCGATGACCCCACGGTCTGCCTGGTGGAGTTCAGCTTTGCCGTGGCCCACGGGCTGAACCAGATCTATCTGACGGTGCATATCACCGTTTGACGGCGGAAGGAGTGAACGAGCATGAAGGGATTTCCCACGAGCTCCGATATTTATCTGGAGCTGGACGGCCGAAAGGTGGCGGTGGTGCAGAGCTACACGGCCAAGGCCGTCAAGTCCTCTCAAAGTGTGGAGGCCTTTGGCGAGAGCGAGCCGGTGGCCACCATTGAGGGACAGAAAAAATACACCCTGGAGCTGACCCGGCTGTATGCCACCGATGACGCGGTGTCCGACGGCATCAACTTTTATGAGTTGAAGGACTTCTCCCTGGTCATCTGCAAGCCGGACAGAAAGGTCATTTACAGCGGCTGCGAGTGGAGCGCCATTCAGGAGGACGGCCAGCTGAACGCCATGGTGGCGGAGAAGGTCACCGTGGTGGCCTCCAAGCGCATCGAGACCGGCGCATGAGAGAGGTGGATGAGCTGCGGCCCCTGACGGCGGGACGGCTGCTGACCATCTGGCGGGAGAGCGCCCGGGAGGCGGAAGACCCGCTGGAGCGGAGTCTGCTTTCCAACTCCCGGGTGCTGGCGGAGTGCTGCTGGGTCCGGGGAGAGCCGGCGTTTCCGGACAGCGGCGCCGTGCTGGAGGAGCTGACGGCCCGGGAGATGGAATCACTTCTGGAGATGCTGGGCGGAGCGGGAGAGGCGGCACAGCTGAACCCTGCCTTCGATCCGGCGCGGTTCCAGGCGCTGGGGGAGGTGTGAGCGTGGACTACATTTATCAGGAGCTGCTGCGGCAGCGGGCGGCGCTGGCCCGCCTGCTGCTGGGCAGCGGCAAGGAGCGGGAGGAGCGGCACACGTCCGCCGGGGCGGCTGCGCTGCCCGCGGTCCGTTTGGAGGCGGGCGGCGGATGGAAAAGCGCCCGGTATGGTGGGCCCCAGGTGGTGCGGGGTCCCGGAGTCAGCGCGGCTTTCACGGAGGGCCAGGCGGGCGGCGGGGGCTTTGACGCAAGCCTGGCGGATGACCGCGAAGCAGTCTTTGGAACGGGCGGCGTGCCCGCCGGGGAGACGCCTGCGGCGCGGGAGGACGGGTGCCGCTCCGGTGAAGGGACTGCTGTGCTCATGCGGCAGTGGCCGCTTTCGGATGCGGGCGGCAAAGGGGCGGAGCAGGCGCTCTGGCTGCGGCTGGAGACCGGGGAACGCTCCGGCGAAAAAGCCCTGTCCCGCGCGGTCCAACGGGACGCCCGCCGGTATGACGGCGGATTTTCCCTGTACTGAAAGGAGGTGCGGCCATGAAGCTGACACCTATGCGATACAAGGACTTCACCTGGCCCCATAACCCAGAGGTCTACCAGGTGGAGCGCCGCCGGGAAATGGCGGTCCACAAGGTGCCATTCGGCGGCTGCGTGCTGCAGGACCTGGGGAGCACCTACCGGGTCTTGCAGGGTGAGGGCGCCTTTGCGGGGCGGGATGCCTATGAGACGTTCCAGACGCTGGAGCAGGTGTTTTTGCAGGAAGGCCCCGGCCTGCTGGTCCACCCGGTATGGCCGGCGGCCAATGCCCATTTTGTGTCCCTGGAGCTGACGGAAAAGCCGCTGCCGGACTATGTGCGCTACCGCTTTGCCTTTTGGGAGGCACGGGGAAGCTACGGGGCGGCGCTGAGGGCGCTGGCTCCCGGCGGCGGGCAGGCACCGTCTGCCGGCAAGGCGGCGGAGGAAGCATCCGCTGTTTACACTGTGAGGAAAGGAGATACCCTGTGGGGGATCGCGAAGCGGTACGGCGTCACGCTGACGGCGCTGGCGGCCGCCAATCCCCAGATCAAAAACCCAAATTTGATCTATCCCGGCGACAGGGTCCACATCCCATGAAAGGAACCATCATTACCTGCCGCCACGAGACTCTGGCGCTGCCGGACCTGCTGGCGTGGAGGGTGGTCCACACGGGCACGGTGCCCTGCGACTGCTATACAGTGACATTTTTATATGACGGAGCCATGGCGGAGCCGCTGCATCTGGCAGCGGGCTTTCTGGCCATGGAGGGGGAGACGGTCATGCTGCGGGGCATCGTGGACGAATACACCGTGTCCATGGGGGCGGAGGGATTGACGGCCACCGTCACCGGGCGGGGCTACGCGGCCCGGCTGCTGGATAATGAGTCCAGGCCCCTGACCTATCAGGGGGCTACCCTTCAGGAGATCATCCGCAACCATGTGACGCCCTACGGCATCTCCGCCGCGGAAACAGCGGCGGTGCGGGCAAACTCCGTCTACACCGTGGCGGCGGGCAGCAGCCAGTGGAAGGCGCTGGAGGGCTTTTGCAGGACCTACGGCGGCTTTTCTCCCCGGTTTGGCCGGGATGGACGGCTGCTGGCGGCGCCGGAGCAGGAGGGACGGCGGCTGCGGATCGGCGGAGAGGACCCGGTGCTCTCCTGTGTGCTGCGAGAGGACCACTACGGCGTTTTGACGGAGGTGCTGGTCATCGACAAGACCCGGAACACCGCGTACAGCGTCCAGAACCGGGATATGATGGACCGGGGCGGTCAGTGCCGCCGGGTGGTGTATACGCCGGGGCAGAGCACCTGGGCGGCTATGCGGTACACGGGGGAGTACCAGTTGCAGCAGTCGAAAAAAGGGGAGCGCACCGTGGAGGTGGCGCTGCCGGGGAGCTTTTTGGCCTTTCCCGGAGACACCGTGGAGCTGGATATGGCGCGTATGGGACTGCGGGGCGTCTTC
This sequence comes from Oscillospiraceae bacterium, assembly GCA_021771265.1. Taxonomy (GTDB): domain Bacteria; phylum Bacillota; class Clostridia; order Oscillospirales; family Oscillospiraceae; genus Oscillibacter. The sequence goes on along the minus strand of JAETPK010000065.1, from coordinate 7,331 downwards.
CGGGTGGCGGAGGCGGAAAACGCCTTTTCCCGCAGCGGCGGCGCCACGGTGACACTGACTTTGGAGGAGCGTGTGTGAGATGTGGATCTCAAGACAAATGAAGACCGTGCCGCCCACGGCGGACGCGGATCTGGGTGTTACTACCATCGCCGGCGGCAGTACCGGCGTGGTGACCAGGGGAGAGGTGCGGTCTCTGCCGGTTTACGGCCCCGGCGGCTATATCTGGATGCCGGAAAGCGGCGGGACGGTGCTGGTCATCAAGGGCGGCCCCGGCGGGGAAGAGCAGTGCGTGGCCGGCACCCGTCAGCAGACTGCCCCGGAGGGGATGCAGCCGGGAGAGGTCTGCATCCAAAGCTCCGGCGGAAGTGTTTTTTTGAAGCGGGACGGCACCATCCACCTGCGGGGCGATGTGCGGTTGGAGGGGTCGCTGACGGTCAATGGACAGCCGTACAAGCCCTGCCAATGCGGCGAGGAGGGAAGCGAGTGACATGGCGGAGCTGAAATTGAAAAACGGAGACTATGTGAAAGCCGGCGGCCGCCTGGAGAGGGCGGAGGGGCGGGAGGCGCTTTTACAGCGGGTACTGTTCAAGCTGACGGCCCGCCGGGGGCGATTCCCCTTTCGGGAGGACCTGGGGAGCCGTCTGTGGCGGCTGGGCACCCTCCCCCGCCAGCAGCGGCAGGCGGCAGCGCAGCAGTTTGCGGCGGAGGCGCTGGCGGAGGAGGACTTGACGGTGGAGGCCGTGGAGCTGGAGGAACAGGGAGACGGAACGGCCCTGACAGTCCGACTTCTCTGGGAAGGGCAGGCGCTGGCGGTGACGCTGAATATTCAATGAAAGGAGAACGGGCTTGAGAAGCGTTGACGAGATCTATCAGGAGATGCTGGCAAAGCTGGCGAAGCGGTGCGGCTTTCAGCCGGAGGAGTCCTGCGACTTGGCGGTCCGGCTGTACGCCGCGGCGGCCCAGGTGCAGGCCCTGGACATGCAGGCGGAGTGGGTGCTGGACCAGAGCTTTCCCCAGACGGCGCAGGGGCTTTATCTGGAGCGTCACGCCGCCATGCGGGGCCTGAAGCGGCAGGAGGCGTCCAAGGCGTCGGGAACACTGCGCTTCTCCGTGGAGGCGGCTCCGGCGGTGGACCTGGAGGTGCCGGCGGGGAGCGTATGCATGACGGAGGCGGAATGCAGATTCCAAACCACGGAGCGGGGCGTTTTGAATGCGGGCGAGCTGTTTGTGGACATTCCGGCGGAGGCACTGGAGGGCGGCAGCGGTTTCAATGCGGCGCCTGGGACCATCACCATCATGACGGCCTGCCCGGTGGGCATCACCGCCTGCACCAACCCGGTCGCCTTTTCCGGCGGCAGCGACCCGGAGAGCGATGAGAGCCTGCGTGCCCGGGTGCTGGAGAGCTATCGCCGTCTGCCAAACGGCGCCAATACCGCCTGGTACGAGCGGACGGCCATGGCTCACGCCGGCGTGGCGGAGGCGAAGGCGGTGGGCCGGGCCCGGGGCATCGGCACGGTGGATGTATATATCGCCACGGAGCGCGGCGCGCCGGACGAGACCCTGCTGGAGGCCGTTTGGAAGGATTTGCAGGAAAACCGGGAGATCGCCGTGGACGTGCAGGTGCTGGCGCCTGCGCGGAAGGCGGTGGATGTGACGCTGGAGGCCGCGGCGGAAAGCGGCCGGGACTTTTCGGCGGTGAAAGCGGCAGTGGAGCAGGCGGTGACGGCCTTTTTCAGCGGACATCTCCTGGGAAAGCCGGTGCTGGCGGCGGAGCTGGTCAGCTTGGCCTTCCGGCAGGAGGGCGTGGAGAATGTGCGGCTGGTGAGCCCTGCGGCGGATGTTCCGGCGGGAGTGGGTGTGCTGCCGGTGCTGGGCACCCTGACCGTGACAGAGCTGGGGGCGTGAACGCATGGGCTATGGAGCGTATTTGAAAGAGCTGCTGGCGCCGCTGAGGGTGTATGACCTGGCGGCAGGGACTGTCAGCGAGGGGGAGCTGTACGCCCTGGGGGCCCTGCTGGACACCGTGGACCAGCGGCTGGAGGCCGTGGAGCGGGAGAGCCTCACCGCCACGGCGGAGAACGAGGGGCTGGCGCGGTGGGAGAGCCTGTTCGCCCGCCGGCCGGTGGCGGTCACGGCGGAGGACCGCAGGGCAGCCATTGCCGCCCTGCTGCAGATCGATGGTGACAGCCTGACGCCAGAGGCCATCAACCGCACCATTCGGGGCTGCGGCCTCCGGGCCAAGGCCCTGGAGGTGGACACGGGGCACCTGCGGGTGATCTTTCCGGAGGTGAGTGGCGTACCGCCGGAGTTCCGGGAGATCGAGGAGATCATTCTGGATATCCTGCCCTGCCACCTGGAGGTGGAGTTTTATTTCCGCTATCTGACCTGGCAGGAATGCGAGAACATGCAGCTGACCTGGGCAGGCGTGGAGGCGGAACTCCACACCTGGGAAAGCTTTGAGCTGGCAGTCCCCGCGGAGGAGGATGCGTAATGGAACAGGAGCTGAGCGCCCGTATGGCAGGGCTGGAGGAGAAGGTGACGGCGCTTTCCCGGCGGACTGAGCGGCTGGAAAAGGGGCAGACGGCCCTGAACCGCTTGGCCACGGCGGTGGAGGTGCTGGCCACCAAGCAGGAGAGCATGGGGCAGAGCCTGGAGCGGCTGAATGAGAAAATGGACAGCCTGGAGCGGCGTCCCGGCCAGCGGTGGGAAAGCCTGGCGGACAAAGTGCTGCTGGTGCTGGCGGGAGCCTTTGTCAGCTTTTTGCTGGCGGGAGGCGGCACATGAAAAAATGGACGGCGTCCCACCTGATCGCTCTGGGTGTTCTGGGCACGGACATGCTGGCCACCTGCTGGGTGCTGTATGTGAGCCGCCTGGCAGTGCGTTTGGGGTTTGCCGGGAGCCTGCCCTATCTCACCGCCCTGGTGGGGGCCTTGCAGGCGTCCACGGCGGTGGTGCTGGCGGCGTATTTTAACAAGAGTCGGGCAGAGAACACCCGGGGCGGCATCGTGTATGACAGCGCTCTGGGCAGGGATGGAGACTGGGATGCGTAAGGAGGAAGAGAATTGCGGGAAATGATCGGAAGACGGCTGGGAAATCTGCTGTCGGTCAAAAGCCTGGTGACGCTGGCGCTGACGGTGGTGTTTGCCGTCATGGCGCTGCGGGGCGCCATCAGCCAGGACTTTATGACGGTGTACGCTGTAGTCATCGCGTTTTATTTCGGGACCCAGAGCCAGAAGGTCCAGGAGGTGCTGGATGGCGGCGGCCAGTGACGTGCTGGAGCTAGCCCGCCGGGAGCTGGGGACCCGGGAGGAACCATCCGGCAGCAACTGTGTGAAGTACAACACGGACTATTACGGGCGGGAGGTATCCGGCAGGGCCTATCCTTGGTGCTGCGTGTTTTTGTGGTGGCTGTTTCGGAAAGCGGGGGCGGCGGAGCTGTTTTATGACGGTGGACGGACTGCCAGTTGCGGGACGCTGATGACATGGGCCTACAGACGGGGACGGCTGGTGACGGCGGACTACCTGCCGGGCGACCTGGTGTTTCTGCGGTTTTCCGGCAGTGGCAGACCGCAGCACATCGGCATCGTGGAGACGGCGGGCCGGAATGCGCTGGTGACCATCGAGGGGAACACTGGCGCGGGCAGTGACGCCAACGGCGGACAGGTGCAGCGCAGAGAGCGGCCGTACCGGCATGTGCTGGGAGCGTACCGGCCGGCCTATGAGGAGGAGCATATGACACAGCAGCAGTTTGACACCATGATGGAGGCGTGGCTGGAGCGCCGGGCGGAGCAAGAACCGGGCGGATTTTCCGCCGAGGCCAGGGCGTGGGCGGAGGAAACGGGACTCATCCTGGGAGATGCCGCCGGACGGAAGCAATACAAGAGCTTCTGCACCCGGGAACAGCTGATGACGTTTTTGTACCGCCTGACGCGGATGAAATGACCATAAACAACTGTAGGACAGGAGACAAAGAGGCCGGCGCCTTTTAGGCGTCGGCCTCTTTGCCGCTGTCAGCCGATGAACAACTGAGTCCAGTAATTGCCCTTGGAAACGTATCCTACGCCGATCTGTGTGTAGGAGGCGTTCAGAATATTGGCCCGGTGTCCGCTGGAGTTCATCCAGCCGTTCACCACCGCCTGCGGCGAGGCGTACCCTTTGGCGATGTTTTCCCCGGCGGTCCGATAGGAGAGACCGAAAGCGGAGATCATCTGGAAGGGGGTGCCGTAAGTAGGGCTGTTGTGAGAAAAATAGCCGTTGTCCCGCATGTCCTGGGACTTATAGCGGGCCACCCGGGAGAGCTCCCAGTTGGCGGCCAGCGGCCGCAGACCGTTTTGCTGCCGGATCTCGTTGACCAGCCGGATGACCTCCGACTCGTAGCTGGAGACGGTGCTCTCCAGCTGAGGAATCTGTAGGATCTGACCCGGATAAATGAGGTCCGGGTCTGCGACCTGAGGATTCGCCTGGATGATCTCGCTGGTGCCCACCTGGTATTGCACCGCCAGCTTCCACATCGTGTCCCCCCGGACGACCTTGTGAGAAAGGGCAGCGGCTTCGGCAGGCATCGTGAGCAGGCTTCCCGTCAGAACAGCGGCGGCCAGAAGAGTGCGTGTTTTTTTCATAACAGAACCTCACAAAAAAGAATATCCCGTGCACGGACAAGAAAATTGTAACCGTTTTGTTACTTTTTTGCAAAGGTAATGTTTTCCGCCGGGGTAAAAGAGTTGCGGGACGGCGCCGGCTTGGATGAAGCGCGGATGCGGAAGCGTATAAAAAGCGAGACTGCCCATTTAAGCAGTCTCGCTTTGGGGAGAGAGGGTCAATCCGTGAACAGCGGCGTGGAAAGATAGCGGTCACCGGTGTCCGGCAGCAGGGCCACGATGGTCTTGCCCTTGTTTTCCGGCCGTTTGGCCAGCTGGATGGCGGCCCATACGGCGGCACCGGAGGAGATGCCCACCAGCACGCCCTCCTTCTGGCCGATCAGCTTGCCGGTGGCGAAGGCGTCGTCGTTCTCCACGGCGATGACTTCGTCGTAAATCTTGGTATCCAGTACATCCGGCACAAAACCGGCGCCGATGCCCTGAATCTTGTGGCTGCCGGCAGCGCCCTTGCTCAGCACGGGGGAGGAGGCGGGTTCCACCGCCACCACCTTCACATGGGGATTCTGGCTTTTCAGATATTCGCCAACGCCGGTGACGGTGCCGCCGGTGCCGACACCGGCCACGAAGATGTCCACCTTGCCGTCGGTGTCTGCCCAGATCTCAGGGCCGGTGGTTGCCTTGTGAACGGCGGGGTTGGCGGGATTGACGAACTGGCCGGGAATGAAGCTGCCCGGAATCTCTTTGGCCAGTTCAGCGGCCTTGGCAATGGCGCCCTTCATGCCCTTGGTACCTTCCGTCAGCACCAGCTCCGCGCCGTAAGCCTTCATCAGCTGGCGGCGCTCCACGCTCATGGTCTCGGGCATGACGATGATAATGCGGTAGCCCCGGGCGGCGGCCACGGAAGCAAGGCCGATGCCGGTGTTGCCGGAAGTGGGCTCAATGATGACGGAACCGGGCTTCAGAAGGCCCTTTTGCTCCGCGTCATCGATCATGGCCTTGGCGATGCGGTCCTTCACGCTGCCTGCGGGGTTGAAATACTCCAGTTTACCCAGGACCCGGGCCTCCAGAGCTTCTTCCTTTTCAATATGGACCAATTCCAGCAGGGGAGTCTTGCCGATCAGCTGGTCGGCGGATGTATAAATATTGCTCACGATCAATTCCTCCTAATAAATATTGTTGTTGTGTGATGTGTGTTGTTTTGAAAAATGCTCAGCAACACGGGCAACATCGGAGGGACCATCTGCAATCCTTCATTTAAACCAACCTTTCAAGTAGGTTAATATGGATTATAGTGTGTAAGGCCACCGTTGTCAATAGGCAATTACAAAAAATTTCCTCCGCCTGTGGAAGACCGCGAAAAAAGGAGGAAGCACGCACTGTACTCCCTCCGGAATGGCGGCATTTGAAAGAACGTTGGCTGAGGAGGGATGGGCACTCGGCCAAACGCGGATATGGGCCGGATGCAGTCTTCACATCTCGGGCGTTTTTCGAAGATCGTCATTGATTCCCCATTAACCGTGCTGTATAATGGGTTTATCTGATAGAAGGAGGCGCGGTATGCTGATTTCCACAAAGGGCCGCTACGCGCTGCGGGTCATGATCGACCTGGCCGAGCACCAGACAGAGGGGTTCATACCGCTGAAGGTAATCGCGCGGCGGCAGGAGATATCGGAAAAATATCTGGAAAGTATTATCAAGCTCCTGGTGAAGGCCAGGCTTTTGAACGGTCTGCGGGGCAAAGGCGGCGGCTACCAGCTGACAAAAGCGCCGGAGCGGTATACTGTCGGCGCGATTTTGCGGTTGACAGAGGACTCCCTGGCCCCAGTTGCCTGCCTGGAAGAAAACGCGCATGCCTGTCCGAGAGAGCAAACATGCCGGACGCTGTCTCTTTGGAAAGGACTGAACAGGGTCATCAGCGACTATTTGGATCACGTCACCCTTGCCGATCTGATGCGGGAAGAGGAAGCGAAAAACGACGATGCGCTCTGACGCGGCGAGCTGTCACGATTTTTAGACACATATGACAATAATAGGCAGCTCCTTTTGATTGGAGCTGCCTATTAGTTTAGAAAAATCAAATTTAGAAATTGAAAAAGACGCATGATTGTCAGGTAGCTGCAATCTGGATATTTTCGTTTCGCCTCTGACGAAAACCGACCGCGAATCCAGCGAAGCGAATCGCGGACGGAAAGGAGAAGCAAGGGAGCGGACTTTTGACATTCTGCCACATATTAAAGGTTTACAGGTCTGCTGGGACGTAGGGATATCACCTGACTCTAACATTTAAAAACGGGCAACTAGTGGAGTTGGCGACTCTACTGATTGCCCGTTTGTCAGTAAATGCAGCAGTGATGCACACGACATCGTTTCAACCCACAGATCTCTCTGACAAGTTGGATTGTACCACTATGGCAAAACGAAACATGTCAAACCGTGTGAAAATATAAAAGAGTTTTTTACTTCGATGTAGTGTGAAATATGCATGTCGGTTGGCATTCATTCCTGCTTTTTCACATAGATTGGCATTGGAAGGGGAGAGAGCAATGCCTTCGATACGTGGTCCACCGCTTGGCATCGATTAAATAAAAACTCCGCCAATCTTTGGATTGACGGAGTTGCCAGTCAGCTTCATTCCGGATATTTTCGTTTTGCCTCTGACCAAAACCGACCGCGAATCCAGCGGAGCGAATCGCGGTCGGAAAGGAGGAGAAAAGCGGACTTTGCTCCGACGTG
>JAETPK010000064.1 GCA_021771265.1 Oscillospiraceae bacterium | reverse complement strand
ATGGTGGAGAGGAAAGTGCCGTAGTTGATGCACACGGCGGGGGTCAGCTCCGTAACGCCGTCCACATCCAGCACGGCCTGCTTCAAAACGATCTTCCAATCACTGAAGTTGATGCCGCCCACCAGCATGGAAACGGCAGGCATGATGATGTCGTTGACCAGGGATGTGGAGATCTTACCGAACGCGCCGCCGATGATAACGCCGACGGCCATGTCCATCACATTGCCCCGGGCAATGAATTTTTTAAACTCTGCAAAAAAGCCGCTATCTTTTGCCATAGCGTGCACCTCCTTGTGTTTTTAAGGTCGCCCCTTTCGGAAACCCTTGCGGCGCAAGGGTTTCCGGGTATAGACCGGAATGTAGCCTATAAAAGGGGGAAGATTGAGGCTTTGGTGGTCCCGAAGGGCTTCCATTGGCTGAAGAACGGTGTAAAATGGAAAATATTTCTATTTTCTCTGCTTACTTCTTGGGGACCAACACCTTGGTGCCGCCCATATAGGGCCACAGGACCTCGGGGATCTTTACAGTGCCGTCGGCCTGGAGGTTGTTCTCCAGGAAGGCGATCAGCATGCGGGGAGGCGCCACGCAGGTGTTGTTGAGGGTGTGGCACAGCTGCATTTTGCCATTTTCATCCTTATAGCGGATGCGCAGGCGGCGGGCCTGGGCGTCGCCCAGGTTGGAGCAGGAGCAGACCTCAAAGTACTTCTGCTGGCGGGGAGACCAGGCCTCGATGTCGCAGGACTTCACCTTCAGGTCGGCCAAGTCGCCGGAGCAGCACTCCAGCTGGCGAACGGGGATGTCCATGGAGCGGAACAGCTCCACGGAGTACTGCCACAGCTTTTCATACCAGTCCTTGGACTCCTCGGGCTTGCAGACCACGATCATCTCCTGCTTTTCAAACTGGTGGATGCGGTACACGCCCCGCTCCTCGATACCGTGGGCGCCTTTCTCCTTGCGGAAGCAGGGGGAGTAGGAGGTCAGGGTCTGGGGCAGCTTTTCACCGGGGATGATCTGGTCGATGAAGCGGCCGATCATGGAGTGTTCGGAGGTGCCGATGAGGTACAAGTCCTCGCCTTCGATCTTGTACATCATGCCGTCCATGTCGGTCTGGGACATAACACCCTCCACCACATTGCCGTGGATCATGAAGGGAGGGATGCAATAGGTGAAGCCCTTGCCGATCATGAAATCCCGGCCGTAGGCCAGAACAGCCTCGTGGAGGCGGGCAATGTCGCCCAGCAGATAATAGAAGCCGTTGCCGGAGACGCGGCCAGCGGCGTCCATGTCAATGCCGTCAAAGCGCTCCATCAGGTCCACATGGTAGGGAATGGGGAAGTCGGGCACCACGGGCTCGCCGAAGCGCTGGACTTCCACGTTGCAGGAGTCATCAGGACCCAGAGGCACGGACTCATCGATGATCTGGGGAATGACCAGCATCCGCTTGTGGAGCTCGGCGTCCAGCTCACTTTCCAGCTTTTCCAGGTCGGCCAGACGCTGGGCGTCCTCGGCCACTTCCTTTTTCACAGCCTCGGCCTCTTCCAGCTTGGAGGGGTCCTTCTTGGCCTGACCCATGAGCATGCCAATCTTCTTGGACAGGCTGTTGCGGGCGGCGCGCAGCTGGTCGGCCTCCACGATGGCGGCACGGCGCTTGGCGTCCAGCTCAATGACCTCGTCCACCAGGGGCAGCTTTTGATCCTGGAACTTTTTCTTGATGTTTTCCTTGACGATGTCGGGATTCTCCCGGACGAATTTGATGTCTAACATACATATTTCTCCTTGATTCAATGTGATGAAACGTGCAAATGTTTCACGTGAAACATAGGCCTTACTTGTTCAAAACCGCTTCCTTCAGCTGCTCATACCGCTGAGCGGGGGAGGTCACCTGGGCGCTTTCCGCAGGCAGGCAGGAAATGAGGCCCTCATCCTCCATTCGCTGCATGGTGGCAAGACAGCCATCATAATCTCCGGCGGAGAATTGCTGCTGGAGCGTGTACAGGGCCAGCATGGCATCCGTGACTTTTTGCTGGTCTCCGACAGCGCTTTCCTGCTGCTGGAGCTGCTTTTCCAGGTCGTTGATCTGTTCCTTGGCGTCATCCAGTTCCTCTTGCAGCTGGATGACCTTGTCTTGGACAGCCTGCACCTCCTGCATGGCGGAGACGGAGCTTTGCAGCTTGCCCAAAGCCTCCGTGTTGCTGCGCTGGTGCATGAGAAATGACAGGGCCATCAGCAAAAACGCCACAATAAACAAGATCATGATATAGACAACAACGGGCTTTTTGCTGTGGGGTTCCTCCTGGGGCACAGGGGTTTCCCCGCTTTCGCCGCTGTCGCGCTTTTCCAGTTTCATAATTTGATTAGGTCCTTTCTTGGGATTTCTTTACCTGTAGGAAGGCCAGAGCCTCCAGCAGGTCGTTGAGGTCGTCCAAGCCGTAGTACTCCAGCTCAATGCGGCCCTTTTTCCGGCCGTTGACGATCTTGACGCCCCGGCCTAATTTTGAGCTCAGATCCTTTTGGGCCTCGGCGGTATAATCCACGCCGGTGGGGGCAGGCTTTTCAGGCTTTTTTTCGGTGGAAAGGCGCTTGGCCAAAGCCTCTGTCTGCCGGACGGACAGGCCACCCGACACCACGGCCGCGGCAGCGCTCTCCTGCATAGAGGGGGACAGCGGCAGCAGGGCGCGGGCATGGCCGGCGGAGAGCTTTCCTTCCTCCACCAGCTTGCGCACGGAGGGCGTCAGACTCAAAAGCCGCAGGGCGTTGGTGACGGCGCTGCGGGATTTTCCCACCCGGACGGCGGCCTCCTCCTGGGTCATGTGGTAGGTTTCAATGAGGGACTGGAAGCCGGCGGCTTCCTCCATGGGGTTCAGGTCTTCCCGCTGGAGGTTTTCGATCATGGCCAGCTCCGCGGCCTTGCGGTCATCGGCCTCAATGACGATGACCGGAACTTCGGAAAGGCCCGCCAGCCGGGCAGCCCGCCAGCGCCGCTCGCCGGCGATGATCTGATAATAGCCGGAGGCCAACTTCCGCACTGTCAGGGGCTGGATGATGCCATGCTCCTGGATAGAGGCGGCCAACTCTGCCAAAGAGGCCTCGTCAAAATATTTTCGGGGCTGGGAGGAACAGCTCTCCACCTGGGATATGGGGAGGGAGAGAGAGCCGGTGGTCTCGGTTTTTAAAACGTCGTCGCCCAGCAGGGCGCCGAGGCCCCGGCCGAGACCGGAGGGCTTTTTGGATGCCATGCAGATCCTCCTTTCGGATTCAGGCGTTTTGTTTTTTCAAAAACTCTGCGGCAAGGGCCGTGTACGCCTCGGCACCCCGGGAGGTGCGGTCGTAAGCGGTGATGGGCTTGCCGTGGCTGGGCGCCTCGGAGAGGCGCACATTGCGCGGGATCACAGTGGCGTACACCTTGCCGGGGAAGTAGTGCTTCACCTCTTCCGCCACTTGAAGCGCCAGATTGGTCCGGCCGTCGAACATGGTCAGCAGCACGCCCTCCAGCTCCAGCCGGGGATTCAGGGAGCGGCGGACGATACGGACGGTATTCATCAGGTCGCTGAGCCCCTCCAGGGCGAAATACTCACCCTGGACCGGCACCAAAATGGCGTCCGCCGCGCAGAGAGCGTTGAGGGTCAGCAGCTCCAGGGAGGGGGGACAATCGATAAAGATGAAGTCGTATTCGCCGCTGACCTGGGCCAACGCCTCTTTCAGGAGAAATTCCCGGCGCTCCATGCCGATGAGTTCGATGCCGGCGCCAGCCAGCGCCTTATTGGAGGGAAGAACATCACCGAATTTGGTGCGGGCCAGGGCTTCCCGGGCGGGAATATCACTGATGAGCACATCATAGATGCCCTTGGACACTGTCTTGTCCACACCCATGCCGGAGGTGGAGTTGGCTTGCGGATCAAAATCGCACAGCAACACCCGTTTTCCGCACTCTGTCAGCGCCGCCGTCAAATTCACACAAGTGGTGGTCTTGCCCACGCCGCCTTTTTGATTTACGATTGCGATGGTTTTTGCCACGCAGGCACCTGCTTTCCTTTCAGATAATGGCGTTTTTACGCACGGATACATTATATCAAGGTGCATAGTGCCTTGCAAGGATAAATGTGAAAAAGTGCGAAAAAAGAAAAGGGGGACTTCCCGTGAAAACGCATAAAATACCAGTGCCTGCTGCGCACAAATAAAAAACCGGGAATGTTTCACGTGAAACATTCCCGGTTTATCCATTTCCTATACCAGCAAAAGACCGGCGCGGGGAGCCAGCCGCAGGGAGACGGCGCCGCTGAGAGCGGGGAAGGAACGGCCTGTCAAGAGGTCCACGGCGTTTTCCTTGGGCCAGGGCAGGCAAAGCGCCTCCGGCGCGGTGCCCGCGTTCACCACGGTGACGGTCCGGGCACCCTCCAGCTCCCGGGCAAAAGCCAGCAGGGGGCCGCTGGCGTACAGGTACTGGATGGTGCCGCGGCGCAGCTCCTGCCGCTGATCCCGCAATGCGCCCAAGTGGGTGAACCAAGCCTTCAGGCTCTTGTCCTCGTGGCCCCAGGGATAGCCGCCCCGGTTAAAGGGGTCCTCGAAGCCCTCCATGCCGGCCTCATCCCCGTAATAGACGGTGGGGGAGCCAGGGAAGGTGAACAGCACCAGCGCCGCCAGCTTCACCAGGGCGCTGCCCACGGCCCGCTCCTGGGGGGAGAGACGGTAATAGGCCCGGTCATCCTTGCTCTGGGGCACGTGGGCGGCGCCCAGCACCGTCAGGATGCGGGGTGTGTCATGGGTTCCCAGAAAATTCATGGCGGAGTAAAAGGCGGCGGGCGGGTAGTTTTCCCGGATGGTTTCCATGGCCTCCCGGAAATCCCGGGCGTCGCCGCCCTGGAGATAAGCCAGCAGGGAGGTGCGGAAGGGATAGTTCATGACGCCGTGAAGCTCCTTACCCTGTAGGTAACGGCGCCGCTGGGAGTATGCGATCTTTGTGCTGGCGTCCTCCCACACCTCGCCGATGAGGATGGCCTCCGGGTCTGTTTCCTCCACAGCGGCGCGGAGCTTTTCAATGAACCAGTCCGGCAGCTCATCCGCCACATCCAGCCGCCAGCCCGAGGCACCGGCCCGAAGCCACCGGCGGATGATGGAATTCTCGTTTTCAATGATGTAATCCACATAACCGGGGCTTTCCTCCCGAACAGCCGGCAGCGTTCGAATGCCCCACCAGGCGTCATATTCCCGGGGCCAGGGATGAAAGGAGAACCAGTCGTAATAGGGGCTGTCCTGACTTTGCGCGGCGCCTAGGGTGGGATAAAAGCCGTCATCGTTAAAATACAAGCTCTGAGAGCCGGTGTGGTTGAATACGCCGTCCAGGATCACTCGCATGCCACGGGCTTTCGCCTGGGCGCACAGGGTTCGGAAGTCCTCCTCCGTGCCCAGCATAGGGTCAATTTTCGTGTAATCCGCCGTATTATAGCGGTGGTTGGAGGCGGATTCAAAAATGGGGCACAGGTACAGGGTGGTCACGCCCATATCCCGCAGCTGGTCCAGCTTGCTGGTGATGCCCGCCAGCTGGCCGCCGAAAAAGTTCCGGTTGCGAATCTCGCCGTCAGGTTCCGGCCGCCACTCGGGAATGTCCGCCCAATTTTCCTGAATATAGCGGTCTCCCACGAGGCCGTCGGGCTTTGGGTCCGTCAGACGGCAAAAGCGATCTGGAAATATTTGGTAAGTTACGCCGGCGCCGAACCAGGCCGGCGTGTGGTTTTCCCGGTATACGGTCAGCTGCCAGGGCTCCAGGCCGCCGTCGCTGCGGTAGCCGGTCCGGTCCAGAACACAGCCGGAGCCGTCCTCCCGCCACAGACGGAAGTGATACCACACCAGTTCCGGCTCTGCGGGAGCCGGCAGCGTCAGGGAAAAGAGGGTCCGCTCTTTCTCCGGGCCCATGCAGGACAGCTCGTGGCTTTCCTCCTGGCCGGCAAATTCCCGTCGCAGCACCAGGGCACAGTGGGTAAAGGCCTCAGCGGTGAGAGGGCGGCAGCGGAAGGTGACGGCGGTGGAGCAGGTGACGGCGCCGAAGGGGTCCTTGCACAGGATACAGCGGGGATCGTATACAAAGAGTTCACTCATAGGAAAAACCGCTCCTTATTGCATCAGTTGGTTTTCGCCGAGGATGGCGGTCCCGATCTCATCGGCGGAGAAGTAGGCGTTGAGGATGTTCACGGCGGTAGAGGCCAGGGCGCTGCCGGAGCCGCCCTGCTCAATAACGATGGAGACGGCGACCTCTGGGTCATCGTAGGGGGCGAAGCACACAAACACGCCGTTGTTTTCCGTGTCCTTGCTGATTTGGGCGGTGCCGGTCTTGGCGCCGGCGTCCACCACGCAGTTCTTGAAATAAGGGGCCAGGGAGCCGGTGGTGGTCAGGTCGTGCATGCCTTTTTTCACGGCGGTCAGAGCCTCGTCGCTGATGTCCACGGTATTTTTGGGGTCCATATTGCCCACGGCCAGCACCTGGGTGTTGTCGTAAGACTTAACGGCCTTCAAAAGGTGGGCCTCGCAGTGCTTGCCGCCGGAGACCAAGGTGGCGATGTAGTTGGCCAGCTGGATGGGCGTGAACAGGTAGCTGGCCTGACCGAAGGCGGCCCAGGGGGCCTGGTTCTCACCGGCCTTGTTTTGAGCCAGGTTGCCGGCGTCATCGCCGATCTCGATGCCGGTGTGCTCGCCCAGACCAAAGGCGGTGGCGTATTCGTTCAGCTTGTCCAGCCCCAGGTAATAACCCATCTGGGCGAAGAAGTAGTTGCAGGACACGGTGATGGCCTCGGAGACATTGATGCTGCCGTGATTGCCCCGGGAGGAATTGTAGATCCAGCAGTTGGCGTAGCTGTTGGGGTCGCCGGGATAGGTCCAGTGGCCGGTAGTCTTGAGCTTCTGATAAGGGGTGATGATGCCCTCCATCAAAGAGGCCACAGCCGTCAGGGGCTTGAAGGTGGAGCCGGGAGCGTAGGTACCCATGGTGGCCCGGTTCCACAGGGGCTTGGCCAGGTCGGTGGAAAGGATGTTGTAATCCTGATTATAGGTGGAGAGGTCAAAATCCGGATAGGAGGCCAGGGCCAGCACCTCGCCGGTGCCCACCTTGACGACCACGGCACCGGCGCCCCGGGTGGTGTTGCCGTCCTTGGCGCTCATGGCGGATACGGTTTCCTTCAGGGCATCCTCCACGGATTTTTGCAGGCTGAGATCAATGGTCAGCTCCACAGTGTTGCCGGGCTGGGGCTCCTTTTCATAGTACTCGCCGGTGATCTTGCCATCGGCATTGGTGGAAACGATGCGCTTGCCGTCGGTGCCCTTCAAATATTCCTCAAAGGCCAGCTCCACGCCAGAGCGGCCAATACGGTCGTTGTAGCCGTAGCCCTTGTCCTTCAGCTCCAGGTATTCCTCCCGCCAGATGGGGCCCACGGTGCCCAGAATGTGAGCGGCGGAATCAGTCCTGTATTCCCGGACGGAGGAGGTGGTGATCCTTGCGCCGGCGTAGCTGCCGTCGTTGAGAAGGGAGATCATGGTGCTGTCGATATCCTCTGCCATGGCGTAGGCGGTGGTGCTCACCAGTTGCCGGATAGACAGCTCATACTGTACGCCGATGACCGCCCGGGCGTTAGACAGGGAGAAGGAACTGGGAATCTCGTACTTTTCCCGCAGCAGCGCCACCAAAGAACCGGCGTCCAGCCCCAGGCTGTTCAAAAGCTCCTCGGTGATGCCGTCAGGGGAGAGGTTTGTGGACACCCACTTCAGGTCCTTTTGCAGAAAATCGGCGAAACGGCTGCGCTGGGTGTCATCCAGTTTATCCAGCGTATAGGAAAAGGGCGCGGTGGAGGTAATGGGCAGATTATCCGTCCAACTGACCTGCTGGGACTGGCATAGCTTGATGAGCCGCAGGATCGCCTGATTTTCGTCATCGCCTTCGCTCAGCAGGCTGGAGTCAAAGGTCAGGTCATAGGAGGAGCGGCTGGAGACCAGCTCCCGGCCATTGCGGTCTGTGATGACGCCCCGGGAGGCCTCCACCTTTTCCACCCGGGTGATGGTGCGGATAGATCTTGCCAGATAGTAGTCGTGATCATTGATTTGAATATTGTACAGCACGCCTGTGTAAATGACCAGCGCCACCATCAGAAAAATGGCTAGGGCCAGCAGGCGTTTCAAGTTGTTGGGGGAAGATCTGTGGTCCATGGAAGCTCCTTAATCGTCCAGGTGTGTGCGGCGGCGGACCGCGGAAAACAGCAGTGTCGTGGGAATGACCAAAGGGAGACTCACCAGCAGCTCTCGGCAGCAGACAAAGGCGCCGGCTCCCCAGGCTGCCTTTTCCCGGGTCCACAGCAAAAAGCAATGAAAGACGCCGGTCAGGACAAAGCCCAGGGCACTGACGGCAAGCGAACACAAAAAGCCAGCGGGCAGCCAGCTTTGGGCAATCAAACTGGCGCACAGGCCCACCAGGGGGAAAACAAGCGTATAAAAGCAGGGCAAAGACTCCGCCAGCAGCAGGTCGCACACCACACCCACGGTCAAGGCGAACACTGTGCCGGGCACAGGACTCTCTTGGGTGGCGGGAATGGCCGCAAGCGCCGGATACAGGAATGGAATGACGCCCCAGACCGTGAACCGCTGGAGCACAAAGGCCTGGACCAAGAAGCACAGCGCGGCGGCCGCGGCATACAGGGCCCATTTGAAGATGGTTTCATTGCGCGCCAGCAAGGGATGGCCTCCTTCCAAAAGAAATGGTTTTAGATAGTGGAAACGGGATGAAAACGCGGCGAAGCCGGGGTTGAATAGAGTGGACTTTCCCAGAACAGGGCCCCCGCCGGAAGACAGCGAAGCGGTTCCGGAGGGGAAGACGAGGAGGAAGGGAACGGGATGAAAACGCGGCGGAGCCGGGTTTGAATAGAGTGGACTTTCCTCCGAGTCACGTGACGATGTCAAAGGATTTGATGATAAACACCTCGCTGAGGGCGTCGAAATCCGCTGCCGGGACGATGACCGCGTAAGACGCGGCGCCGGATTCGTCCTTTTGAACCTCCTCAATGGTGCCAATGACCAGATCTGAGGGATAGTAGCCGCCCAGGCCCGACGTGACCACCAGGTCGCCGCCCAGCAGCTGGCAGTCCGCTGGCAGGTAATCCAGCCGCAGACGGTTTTCCTCCATCAGGGAAAAGTCTCCCTGAGCCAACCCCAGGTCCTTGGTGCGGAACACCTGGGCACCCAGAGAGGTGTCCGTGTCCACGATGGTCAGCACCTTACACCAGTTGGTGCCCACCTTGCTGACGATGCCCACCAGGTCGTTGGTGGAGGAGACCACGCAGTCACCGGTCTCCACACCGTGAACGGTGCCCCGGTCCAGGGTCAGAGAGGAGGTCCAGTTGGTCACTTCGCGCTCGGTGATGATGGCGGTCTCCAGCTCCAGCTCGTATTTCTGCTCCCGCAGGTTCAGGCGCTCCCGCAGGAGCGCGTTCTCCTGATTGTTCTTCTCCGCCTGCCGGGCGGCGGCTTCCAGCTCCGCGTTGCGCTTTCGCAGAGCCTCATTTTCCGCCTCCAGCGCCTGTATGTCTTCAAAATAGGCCTGCTTTTCGTTGAACCAGGAGACCATGGAGGTGTAAGCGGAGCGGAAGGGAGAGGAAATGGTCCCCACCAGATTCACCAGAGGGGAGGAGGTATTGGAGAAAAAGGACATGACGGCCAGCGCCACGGAGATGACCGCCGCGGCGAACAGCACCCAGATACCATGGTCCTTCAAAAACTTTTTCAAAGCAAAGCCTCCTGAACATCACGAAAAATCACGCCAAAAAGCGGACGCCGAACCGCTCCAGCATCCGGCTCAGCCGCATGACCGGCAGACCCATGACGTTGAAGTAATCGCCGTTGATCTTTTCCACCAGCAGCGAGCCCTTCCCCTGGATGCCGTAGGCGCCGGCTTTATCCATGGGCTCGCCGGTGGCGATATAGCCCAGCAGTTCCTCCCGGGAGGCGGGGCGGAAATAGACCTCCGTGGCCTCCGTTTCCGTCAGGGAGCGGTCCCCCTGCCGAACAGTGACGCCGGTACAAACGGTGTGGTGCCGCCCCTGGAGGGCCGTCAGCATCCGCAGGGCATCCGCCTCGTCAGAGGGCTTGCCCAGGCGCGCCTCGTCCAGGAACACCATGGTATCGGCGGTGATGACGATCTCCTCCGGTGTGCACAGCCTAGCTGCCGCGTCTGCCTTTTCTCGGGAGATGTAGGCGACCACCTGCCGGGGGGTAAGGCCGGTGGGGAAATTTTCGTCTGTCTCGGGCACCCGAATGTCAAATTCCGTGATGCCGATGTTCCGCAGCAGCTCCTGCCGCCGGGGAGAGCCGGAGGCCAGTACGATGTGTGCCATGGCCGCCCTCACTTTCCCGTGGAGCCGAAGCCGCCCCGGTCGGGGCCGCCCAGATGCTCCACGCGGGTAAAGGTCAGGGGAGGCTGGTTGCGCACGATGCGGAACTGACAGATGCGGGCATTTTTTTCGATGGTCACATCCCGGGTGGCGTAGACAGGCATCCGCCACTGGTCATTGTCGCCCCGGTAGGAGCTGTCCACAACGCCCATGGAGTTGGTCTGCAAAATGCCGTAGTTCTTAAACGTAGAGCTGCGGGGGACGAT
Source organism: Oscillospiraceae bacterium (assembly GCA_021771265.1). Taxonomy (GTDB): domain Bacteria; phylum Bacillota; class Clostridia; order Oscillospirales; family Oscillospiraceae; genus Oscillibacter. The sequence goes on along the minus strand of JAETPK010000064.1, from coordinate 974 downwards.
GTGGGCCTCGTAGCCCTCTGGCAGGGCCATGGCCACCCCCAGGGGGATGAGGCGGGATTCGCCGGCCTTCAGGGTGACTTCCTCGGCGGCGTGGAGGTCGATCCAATCGGATTTGCCCGCCACGGCGCATAGCTCGTCAATGCCGTCCACAAAGTATTTTACCTTGATTTCTTCCATGTAAAACTCCAAAATTAAATACGGTTTGTATAATATTTAATTTATTATACTATTAGTTTCTAAAATGAGCCTGAAAACGGCGCTTATTCCACGCCCCGCTCATAGAGACCCCGGGTGAATTCCCCAGGCGCGGCGGCTTCCGCCAGATAGTCCCGGAACACCCGAACACATTCCTCTGGGCTCTCCGTGGTGAAGCGCAGGCGGGCAAAAGACAGGCCCAGGCGGCGGTACTCCGGCCGGTCCGCCAGCCACAGCACCCGGCTGTTCTGGATCTCCGTCCGGTGGCCGTAGGCCGGCAGCAGGGGGAAGGCGGCGCCGGTGCGGTCCGTCAGGAAATTGGGTCGGTCGCAGCGGCATTCTCCGGCGTTTTCGATGAGGCAGTTCTCCGTGATCATCAGGGGCAGGCGGCCGTAGACGATGGCCTCCGCCGGCAGGCACTTGGGCAGGTCCCGCAGCTGGGCAAAGCGCAACTCAAAGGACAGGCAGGCGGAGGAGAGGCCCTTTTTCCGCAGGTAATTCAAGGACCGGCCGTTGAACACGTTGAGGCCGTAATCGCCGTAAACGGCAAAGCCCATGTCCCGGACCAGGGACAGGTGGCCGATGTTGCCCGCCAGTACGGCGGTGACGCCGAGGGCCTTGGCGTGGTCCAGCCAGCGGCGCAGCTCCGGCTCATCCCGGTCCCGCCAGACACGGGGCAGGATGGCGCACCACTCCGTGTCTGCTTCCGGCAGCGCGGTGAAGGCGGACAGCAGCTCCAAAGGCACATACACCCGTGCGGGGCCCAGAGCCAGCAGCTG
>JAETPK010000063.1 GCA_021771265.1 Oscillospiraceae bacterium | reverse complement strand
TTTGTGTCATCCGTATGTACGGTGGATTTGCTGATGCCGAATTTCTGCGCGGCGGCGCGGACTGTGGTCCGGTTTTCGATGATGTACTGAGCCAGGCGTTCCGCCCGGTCCTCCATGTTACCCTTCAAAGCACAACACTCCCCGCCTCTTGTTGGTTCAGACTATGCGGCGGAAACGGCGGGTATGATGAAAAGCGAAAATTCCCGTCTCCGCAGTCTGGGGAGACGGGAACTTTTCAGGTCCGTCCCTTGCGGGCGGGCCTGTTCTTTTTCGGAGCGGCCTTGGCCCAGCCGGCGGGGCGGGAGCCGGGCCTTTGCCTCTTGGCGGGCTTTCCGCCGGGGCGTGTGCCCTGGGCGCCCTTGGAGCGGGCTCCGGCGCCGCTCTGACCGGAATGGCCACCGGCTTTGTGCTCCAGGGGCGGGCGTTGACCGCTGTCAGGGCGGATGAGGCATTCTTTTCCGTAGCCGATGAGATCCTGGCGGCCGGCGGTCTCCAACGCCTCCCGCACCAAACGGTAATTTTTCGGGTCCCGGTACTGGATGAGCGCCCGCTGCATGGCTTTTTCGTGTGGGCTGGTGGGCACGTACACCGGCCGCATGGTCCGGGGGTCCAGACCGGTATAGTACATGACGGTGGAGATGGTGGAGGGAGTGGGGTAGAAGTCCTGGACCTGCTCGGGCATGTAGCCCAGGTCCCGGATGTACTCCGCCAGGGCGATGGCCTCTTTCAGCATGGAGCCGGGGTGGCTGCTCATCAGGTAAGGCACTACGAACTGCTTTTTTCCCAGTTTCTCATTGAGGTGCTGGTACTTGGAAAGAAACCGCCGGTACACTTCGTTGGAGGGCTTGCCCATCATGTTCAGCACTGGGTCGGCGATGTGCTCCGGCGCCACCTTCAGCTGTCCGGAGACATGGTGCTCCACCAGCTCCCGCAGAAAGGTGCCGTCCTTGTCGCAGAGTAGGTAGTCAAAGCGAATGCCGCTGCGAATGAACACCTTCTTCACCCCTGGCAGGCAGCGGAGTTTGCGCAGCAGCTCCAGGTAATCCCTGTGGTCCACCGTCAGGTTTTTGCAGGGGGTGGGGAACAGGCACTGGCGGTTGGGGCACACACCCTTCGTCAGCTGTTTTTGGCAGCTGGGATGGCGGAAGTTGGCGGTGGGGCCGCCGACATCGTGAATATAGCCCTTGAAGTCCGGGGACTTGGTCAGCAGCTTGGCCTCCTCCACAATGGCATCGTGGCTGCGGGTCTGGACGATGCGGCCCTGGTGGAAGGTCAGGGCGCAGAAGCTGCACCCGCCGAAGCAGCCCCGGTTGGAGGTGAGGCTGAACTTGACCTCCTCAATGGCGGGGACGCCGCCCAGCTTTTCGTAAGAGGGATGATACGTCCGCATGTAGGGCAGGGCGTACACATGGTCCATCTCCGCCGTGGTCAGGGGTTCCTGGGGCGGATTCTGCACCACATAGCAGCCCTCCGCCTCGTAGGGTTCCACCAGCCGCTTGGCCACGAAGGGGTCCGTGTTGCAGTACTGGGTGTAAAAGCTCTCGGCATAAGTGCGGCGGCTTTCGTTCAGCGCCTCCCAGGAGGGGAGGGTCAGGGCGTCATATACGCTTTCCAGGGAGCGGGTCTTGTACACGGAGCCCCGGACGTAGGTGATATCGGAGATGGCAAGGCCACTGTCCAGAGCCTCCGCCACCTCTACGATGCTGCGCTCTCCCATGCCATACAGCAGCAGGTCCGCCTGGGCGTCCAGCAGCAGGGAGCGCTTCAGGCTGTCGGACCAGTAGTCGTAGTGGGCCAGGCGGCGGAGGCTTGCCTCAATGCCGCCCACGATGATGGGCTTGTGGGGAAAGCTGCGGCGGATGAGATTGCAGTACACCACCGCGGCATGGTCCGGCCGCTTGCCGGTGACGCCGCCGGGAGTAAAGGCGTCGGTCCGGCGGCGTTTTTTGGACACGGAGTAGTGGTTCACCATGGAGTCCATGTTGCCGCCCATGACCAGAAAGGCCAGGCGGGGCTCCCCCAGAGCCAGAACGCTGCTGGGGTCCTTCCAATCCGGCTGGGAGAGGATGCCCACCTTGTAGCCGGCGTCCTCCAGCACCCGGGAGATAATGGCGTGGCCGAAGGTGGAGTGGTCCACGTAGGCGTCGCCAATGACATAGACAAAATCACACTGCGCCCAGCCCCGGCGGTCCATGTCCGCCCGGGAGATGGGCAAAAAATCTCGTTCCATAGAGGTTCCCCTTTGTTTTGATGCCCTCAGTATAGCAGACCCGCCGGTGAATGTCGATAGCAAACCGAGAACCAAGAAAAAATCAACAATTTTTCGCGGCGTATATCTTGGGAAAAGTAACAAAAAAATGAAAACAAAAAACTTTTTGTTTGAAAATTAAAAAGGGGCGGTGGTAAAATGCAGTCATCCGAAAAAGAAGGAGGCCCCCTATGAAGCGCATCAAGGCCGCCTGCCTGGAGCAGACGGTGCATTTCCTGCTGAAGGACGATCTGCCCCATGAGATGGCTGTGCAGGCCGTCCGGGCAGAGTATGAGCATTACCAGAACCAGATGCAGCGCAGCCGCACCCGGTTCCGCATCCTGGAGGAGCAGGAGCAGCCGGACGGCTCTCTGGTGGTCAAGCTGAAAAAGCAGTACAACCATTATGACTCCGGCGCATATCTGGAGGAAGCGTGACGGAAAAACGGAGGCGGACCGCCTCCGTTTTTTATTTTTTCAGGATGCGCATGGACTCCAGACGGTTCAGGGCCGCATACAGAGTCTCGTCGTTTTTGGCGAAGTGCATCCGGATGAGGTGATTCACCGGCTCCCGGAAGAAGCTGGAGCCGGGCACGGCCCCCACACCTACCCTGGCCGCCAGGTCCTCGCAGAAGGCCAGGTCGCTGTCATAGCCGTATTCACGGATATCCAGCAGCACGTAATAGGCGCCCTGGGGGTCCGTGTGGGCAAGGCCCAGGCCGTCCAGTCCCCGGAGGAACAGGTCCTTTTTGTGGGTGTATTTGGCCAGCAGTCCGTCATAGTAGTCCTGGCTGAATTCCAAAGCCGGCATCACAGCCTCCATCAGGGGGGCGGCACAGCCCACGGTCAAAAAGTCGTGGACCTTTTTGGCCCGCTCAATGATGTCCTCCGGGGCGATGATGTACCCCAGCCGCCAGCCGGTGATGGAGTACGTCTTGGACAGGGAGGAGCAGGAGAGGGTCCGCTGCCACATGCCCGGCAGAGAGGCAAAATAGGTGTGCTGGTGGGGGGCATAGACGATGTGCTCGTACACCTCGTCGGTGATGACGTAGGCGTCGTACTTCTCCGCCAGGGCGGCGATGATCTCCAGCTCCGCCCGGGTGAACACCTTGCCGGAGGGGTTAGAGGGGTTGCACAGGATCAGGGCCTTGGGCCGCTGGCGGAAGGCGTCCTCCAGCACCTCCGGGTCAAAGGAGAAGTCCTGCGGGTCCAGAGGCACGTAGATGGGCTCCGCACCGGAGAGGATGGTATCCGCGCCGTAGTTTTCGTAAAAGGGGGAGAAGACGATGACCTTGTCTCCGGGGTCCGCCACGGTCATCATGGCGCACATCATGGCCTCCGTGGAGCCGCAGGTGGCCACGATCTCCCGGTCCGGGTCGATGGGCAGGCCCATGTAATGGCTCTGCTTTTTGGCCAGCGCCTCCCGGAAGTTCTGGGCGCCCCAGGTGACGGCGTACTGGTGGGGGCCTTCGTGGGATACCTGGGCCAGCCGGTCCAGAATGGCCTGGGGCGGGTCAAAGTCCGGGAAGCCCTGGGACAGGTTCACGGCGCCGTGCTGCAAAGAGACCCGGGTCATGCGCCGGATCACGGAATCGGTGAAGCTGGCGGTACGGGCGGAGAGGGGACGGGGCATGGGGATCACTCCTTGTCGGTTGGCATCGGCCGCTGCCCGGCGTGATGGTTTGCCGTTTGCGGCTGTGGAAAAGATGTTTTGAAAATCATATCAAAAGACTGGGGAAAATACCAGTCCCGATCTGCCGAAAAATCCGCCGGCGGACAAATATTCTTTGGACTATGGGGCGAAACGTGATACAATGAACTTACCCTCAGTGGACAAAGGGCAACACGGTTTTTCGGGGCATCTTGAGCCGCTGGCAGGCGTATTGCTCTTTGTTCACTGAGGGTATCATACCGGAAAGGGGAATCGTCATGAATGAGACATTGAAGGTGCTACGGGAGCGCCGCAGCATCCGCAGGTACAAAACGGAGCAGATCGCGGACGCGGAGCTGGACGCCATTTTGGAGGCCGGCACCTGGGCGGCCTCCGGCAAGGGCTTGCAGCCGGCTGTTATGGTGGTGGTCCAGGACCAGGAGACCATTTCCCACATGTCCCGGCTGAATGCCGAGATCCAGGGCAAGCCAGGGACGGACCCCTTCTACGGCGCGCCCACCGTGGTGGTGGTCCTGGCGGACGGGGAGAATCCCAACTGGATGGCGGACGGCTCTTTGGTGCTGGGCAATCTGATGACGGCGGCCTGGTCTCTGGGCGTCGGCTCCTGCTGGATCAACCGGGCAAAGGAGCTGTTCGACATGCCCGAGGGCAAGGCGCTGCTGAAAAAGTGGGGCCTGCCGGAGACGCTGCGGGGCGTCGGCAACTGCGTCCTGGGCTATGCGGAGGGACCTGTGCCCGCGCCGAAGCCCCGGAAGGATGGCTACATCGTCCGGGTGTAAAGGGGGACGCCTGTGGAAAGAACTGCGCGGAACATCCGCTACGATAAGGCGGCGGAGGCCCTGTATATCATTGACCAGACCCTGCTGCCAGCCCAGGAGCGGGAGATCCGCCTGGAGACGGCGGAGCAGATGTACGACGCCATCCGCCTGCTGCGGGTCCGGGGCGCCCCGGCCATCGGCATCTGCGCCGCCTACTGCCTGTACGCCCTGGCCCGGACCATTGACGCCCCGGACATGGAGGGCTTTCTGGAACAGCTGAAGGCGTACAGCGCCTATCTCAACAGCTCCCGCCCCACGGCGGTGAACCTCAGCTGGGCCCTGAGCGCGCAGCTGGAGACCGCCGCAGCCCACCGGGCGGAGGGCCGGGAGGCGGTGCTGGAGGCCCTGTACGAAAAGGCGGTGGAGATCCATGAGGACGACATGGCAAAATGCAAGGCCATCTCCGAATACGGACTGAGCCTTTTGAAGGAGGGAGACGGCGTGCTGACCCACTGCAACGCCGGCCCCCTGGCCACCTCCCGCTATGGCACCGCCCAGGGCCCCTTCCTGCTGGCGGCGGAACGGGGCATGAAGCTGCGGGTGTTCGCCGACGAGACCCGGCCCCTGCTCCAGGGGGCCCGTCTCACCAGCTACGAGCTGCAAAAGGGCGGCGTGGACGTGACCCTCATCTGCGACAACATGGCCTCCCTCGTCATGAAAAACGGCTGGGTCCAGGCCTGCTTCGTAGGCTGTGACCGGGTGGCCGCCAACGGCGACACCGCCAATAAGATCGGCACCAGCGGCGTGGCCATTCTGGCAAAGCACTACGGCATCCCCGTCTATGTGCTGGGTCCCACCTCCACCATCGACATGGCTTGCCCTGACGGAGACCACATTCCCATCGAGCTGCGGGACGAGGAGGAGATCAAGACGCTGTGGTACGAAAAGCCCATGGCCCTGCCGGAGGTAAAGTGCTACAACCCCGCCTTTGATGTGACGGACCATGCGCTCATTACCGCCATCGTCACGGAAAAGGGCATTTGCTATCCGCCCTTTACCGAGAGCCTGGCGGCGCTGTTCGCTAAGGGGTGAGGACCATGGACCTGCTGGCGGATATTTGAATGAAACGCAAAAGACGATTCCCCGGCGCATGCCGGGGAACCGTCTTTTATGCTTCATCTGAATGATCGCCGTGGGAGCGTGCGTAGACCTCCAGCAAATGCTGGAATTGCTGGCGCCGCTCATCCCGGCTGCGCAGCTGGATGCGGTCCAGCAGAGGGCACAGCTGCGACAGCTCCTGGGGCGTCAGGTCCGCGGTGAGCCACTCAAAGAAAAAGGACTCCGCCTCCACCTTGGCGTTGCGCAGGACCGCGCCCTTCTCTGTGATGAACAGCTGCTTCCGGCGGCCGTCCTCCGGATGGGAGCGGCGCTCGATATATCCCTCTTTTTCCAGCTTGGCGGCCCGGCGGGCAATGGTGCTCTTGTCCAGACAGTATTTTTTCCGCAGCTCCTCCTGGGTGATGCCGGGACGGCGGTTGACCGTGTGGATCATGTCATAGTCGGAAAGGCTCAGGTTCGTGTTGCCCAGTGCCTGGGCCACGAAGCGCTGGGCGTCCTTGTCGATTTTCCGTATCCTGCGTCTGGTGGGGTCCATGAACATGCCTCCCTGCTTTTCAGATGCTCTTTTTTGTATCATAGCAGGTAAAGCGGACAAACGTCAATTCCGGCAGGACATTTTTGACGGATTGCACAAATCGTTGCGAAACGCAACAGTTTGAATTGACAACTACAGAAAGGAGGCTTAAGATACAAGCGTGGAAGGACTGCAGGAGCTGGGAAGCCTGTGGAAGCCACATGAAGCACCTCGCCGACCGGGAACGGCAGGACTGAAAGAAAACGCATCGGGTCTGATCAACCCGATGCGTTTTTATGCCTTCAGCTGCCGGAGACGGAATAGACGATGCCGCCTACGGAGACGCTCTCCAGCTCCTCCAGGGGAAGAATTTCATCCAGCAAGTTGCCCTTGACGCAGACGGTGGAGCCCTGGCCGGGCATAATGCTGCCGCCGGCATTGGACAGGTCGATGACTGTGCCGTCGGTACGGGTCAGCAGGATCTCCACGCTGTCGAAGTACCGCTCCATGGCCTGGGCGTCCGCGTCGCTCTGCCGTCCGCTGGGGGCATTGCTCCACTGGACCTCGCTGTCCACGGTGTAGGCCGCCCGGACGGCCACGGGGGAGACGCGGACCTCGTCAACGGTAAAGGTCATGCCGTTCTGTGTAAAGGTGTCGCCACCGCCCAGAACGATGGAGGAATCTTCGTAATCCACGTCAAAGCGGAACTTCCAATGGCCCTCCACCACGGGAATGGGGGCCTCCTGCTCCTCGTCCCAGGCGCACAGGTCCTCGAATTCCGCCGTGGCGGTACAGCCGTTGACAGGGCAGTCGGCACTGACGGTCTGCACCAGCTGAACGGCGCTGCTGTCGGCTTCGTCTGCCGCGAACCAGCTGCTGCCGTGGCTGCCGCCCAGAACGTTTAGATCCGCACCGCCGACGCCGCCCATCAGGAGGCTTTTGACATTGGTCCCCTCTGGGAGCAGAGCCGTGCCGTCGTCCCGGCGGATGGTGTAGACGATGGCGGCGTTGTACGCATCGCCGATGATGGCGTCGGCGGTGATGGTGACGCCGTTGTCGGTGTCACTGGCGCCGATGGGATAGCCGATCTTGTCGATGACCTCCGTCTGGGCGGCAGTGCCGCCGAAAATGGGGGCAAGGACCTCCGCGGCGGACTTCAGTACGCCGCTGGCTCCGGCACCCACCGCCAAAACAGCGGCGAGACAGGCGGCGATGAAGGCAGTCCGCCACAGGGGGCGGTGGTGCTTTTTGCATTTGGCGGCCTCCGCGGCCCCAGCGGCCAGAGCTGCTTTCTGCTCCGGCGTAAAGCGCAGGGCATCCAGGGAATCCCGGTATTCAAACAGAGTGTTCATAGTTGTCTCCTCCCAGTAAGTCTTTCAGCTTTGCCCGTCCCCGGGCCAGCCGGGTGTGAACCGTGGCGGTGGGCACGCCCAGAATGTGCCCGATCTCCGCCGCTTGATAACCCTCGTAGTAATAGAGGTAGATGACGGCCCGGTAGTGGGGCGGCAGCTGTTCCACCGCCTCCAGCAGGCTGCCGTCCGCCGCCTCCGGCGCCGGAATTTGGGCACAGGCCTCCAGGCCGCAGACCCGTTTTCGCCAGGGACTTTTCAAAATGTCCTTGCAGGCGTTGGCGGCCATCCGCAGCACGTAGGCCCTTTCGTGCTCCGGTGTTTCAAAGTCCCTGGGCTCTGTCAGCAGCTTCACGAATACGGTCTGGCAGATGTCCTGGGCATCGTGGGTGTTTTTTAAGTAGGTGTAGCTCAGGCGGAGGATGGCGTCGGCGTAGGTCTCGGCCAGGTGCTTCGCCCGTTGGTTCAGGTCCATGTGATCAACTCCTTTGGCGCGCGCTCATAAGGGATACGAGCGAGAGGGAGGAAAACTTTCAAGGGCAGAAAAAAAGAGCGGCGTTCGCCGCTCTTTTTGATCCGCAAGTGTGTGCAGCGTCGCCTGGCCCCTCAAAAATTGGCGGAAGCAGGTCCCGCAGAGGGCTTTGGCCCCCAGAAAGCGATCCAGGGCGCCGGCCGTATCATTGCCTGGAGCGCCAAGGCTGACAGCAGATCGGACATGGCTCACTCCGTGACGATGAGGGCGATCATCTCCACCGGCTCCGCCGTGCGGTTGATGAGGCCGTGGAAGTGACCGTAGCCGGTGGCGCCGATGTCGCCGGCGTGGAGCAGGACCTCCTTGTCGTCATCCTGGAACACGGCCTCGCCCTTGATGATGTAGTAAAACTCCGTCTCGTGCTGATGGTCATGATAGCCGATGGAGCAGCCGGGGTCCACGGTAACGTGGGCGAACATGCGGCCGTGGCCGTACAGGCCCTCCTTGTCGGTCAGGTGCTTGATGTGGATGAGGCCCTGGCCATTCTGGACGCAGGTGTCCACCCGGGGGCAGTTTTCAGACAGTGTGTACATACGCTCGTCCTCCTTGATATGCCCTGTCTCCAAACCGGCGGCGGGGCGGTGAAAGTGGCTTTATTGTATCAGACCGGCACGGGAAAGTCCAGAGGCGCCGCCTTGCGGAAAATGACGGCCCGTAGTATGATAAAACAAAAAAACACTTGACTTTCAAGTTACTTCACAGTGTACGCTGAGAGAAAAGGAGGTGGTCTTTTGACCAGCAAGGAGATGGAGGAGCGGTCCGGCGTGCCCCGGGCCAATATCCGGTATTACGAGGCGGAGGGGCTGCTGTGCCCGGCCCGGGCGAAAAACGGCTATCGGGATTACAGCGAGGCGGACCTGTCCGCTCTGGAGAAGATCAAGCTGCTGCGGCGGCTGGGGGTGAGCATCGAGGAGCTGAAGGACCTGACCGCCGGCCGGCTGGAGCTGGCCGCCGTACTGGACCGGCGCCTTGCGGAAATAGGCGGGGAGCAGGCGTCCCTGAATCGGGTGGAGGAAGTCTGCGGACGGCTGCGGACGGCGGGAGAGACCTTCGCCGCCCTGGACGCCGGAGCTTACCTGGACGCTTTGGACGCGCCGGCGCTGCCGGTGGAGGGGGGCGAGGCCTGGTGGAAGGCGCCCCGTGCGCCGTCCCTGCCGGAGACGGATGCTTTGCCGGTCTGCACCAGCATTCCCCGGCGGCTGTTTGCCCGGCTGTTCGACGAGTTTGGGATGCGGATGCTGGTGCTGTGTGCCATGGCGCTGCTGGGGACGAACCCGGCGTTCCACGCGATGGCCATCAGCCTGCTGGCAGGGTTCCTGCTGCTGTTCGTGGAGCCGCTGCTGCTGCATCTGTTGGGCACGACGCCCGGCAAAGCCCTCATGGGATTGCGGCTGGAGGCTCCCGGCGGGCGGAAGCTGACGTATGCGGAGGGCTTCACCCGGTATCTGTTGCTGCTGTGGTACGGCCTGGGCCTGGGCGTCCCCATTTTCAATCTGGTACGCTATTACCAGTGCGCCAAGCGCTGCGGCGAGGGAGAGCCCCAGCCCTGGGACGCGGACATCGCCTACATGGAAAAGCCCTTCCGCTGGGTGAACCCGGCGGCCTATCTGCTGGCGGCGGCGCTGGTCCTGGCGGCGGCGGAGCCCGTCAGCCTCTGGCGCCAGCTGCCGCCGAACCGGGGGGAAGTGACCGTGGCGGAGTTCGCGGAAAACTTCAACCGGCAGGCGGACTATTTTGACATCACATTTTCCGGCCAGCATCTGGACGAAAATGGCAGCTGGCAGGACCTGCCGTACAACGGAACGTTCTATGTCAATATCGGCGACTGGGGACCGAAAAACCTGCCCTTCACCTACACGGTGGAAGACGGCCGCCTGACGGCCGTGACCCTTTCGGCGGAGAAGGAGAACACGGAGGACTGGCTGACACTTCCCACCAGCCAGATGGAGGCCGCCGCCATGGCGTTCACCTGGGCGCGGAAGGAGGCCCCGCTGCGGGCGGCTCCCCGCCGGGAGCTGCTGGAGCAGATGGAATCCGCGGGACTGGAGGGCTTCACCCTCCGTCAGGGCGGCACGGTGCTGACGCTGGAGATCCGGCAGCGGGGCTTCCGCTATTCAGATTCCCTGGGACTGCTGCTGCCGGAGGAGGGAAACGAAAATTTCTGCTCCTTCACCTTTACCATCGCCCTGGAGGAAGAACAGTGATTGCAAAAGCCGGATGCGGGGTGTAAAATCCCTGTATCCGGCTTTTTCCAGCGGTGGAACTTTGTGCAAATGGCAGAATTTCACTTGCTACCGAATTACCACTTTACTTCGGTAATAAAATGAAGTAAAATAATCCCCGTGAAAAGAGAAGGGCCCTTCGGCCCGCGAGGAGGACATATCCCATGGAACTGGATCTGACGATCTTAAAGCCCCAGGAGCGGCTTTCCCTGGGACTGCGGCTGCTCTATGAAAAGGCGGGCTTTGGCAAGTACCATATGGGCCGGTTCGAGGAATACGGCCTCTACCAGGAAAACCGCCGGTTTCTCTCCAGTGAGCAGGTCATCACCTTTACAGACCTGGACGGCCGCCTGTTGGCGCTGAAGCCGGATGTGACGCTGTCCATCGCAAAGAACGCCCAGGTGGAGGAGGGCGGCTGCGGCCGGTATTACTACGCGGAAAACGTCTACCGCCCCAGCCAGGAGAGCCATACCTTCCAGGAGATCAGCCAGATGGGACTGGAGTGCATCGGCGCCGTGGATGACGCCGTGACGGCCCAGGCGGTGTCTCTGGCCCTCCAGAGCCTGGCCCTAACGGAGCGGGATTTTGTGATGGAGCTGAGCCATATGGGCTTTGTCACCGGCCTTTTTGACGCCGTGGGGGCGCCGGAGCCCGTCCGGCCCCGGCTGCTGACCTGCATCCGGGACAAAAACCTCCATGAGCTGCAAAAGTGCGGACTGGAGGCGGGGCTTTCCCGCCAGGGCACGGACGCCCTGGGCCGGCTGAGCCGCTTGTCCGGCGAATGGAAGGCGGTGCTGGCGGCGGCGGAGCCGCTGGCCCTCAACGCCGCCATGGGCGGGGCCCTGGCGGAGCTCAGGACCCTTTGCGAAACGTTGGAGGCCCAGGGCCAGGCGGAGAAGCTGAAGCTGGACCTGTCTCTCGCCAACGACATGGACTATTATAACGGCCTGGTGTTCCAGGGCTACCTGGCGGGCCTTCCCCGGGCGGTGCTGAAGGGCGGGCGGTACGACCCCCTGGCAGCCCAGTTCCGCTCCGGTGCCCGGGCCATCGGCTTTGCCCTGTACCTGGATGAGCTGGACCGGACCGCCGAGACGCCCCGGGAAAACAGAAGGGTCATGCTGAACGTGGCCCTGCCCAAGGGCCGCCTGGGCGACAAGGTCTATGACCTGCTGGCCGGCGTGGGTTACGGCTGTCCGGAAAACTACAACGACACCCGGAAGCTGGTGGTGGAAAATCCCGCCGCCGGCATCCGCTACTTCCTGGTGAAGCCCAGCGACGTGGCCATTTACGTGGAGCACGGCGCGGCGGACATCGGCATCGTGGGCAAGGACATCCTGGCGGAGTCCGGCGCTGATGTGTATGAGCTGCTGGACACGGGCCTTGGCAAGTGCCGCATGTGCGTGGCGGGCCCCAAGGACTTTGCCGACGACCCGGGCCGTACCCTGCGGGTGGCCACCAGGTGCTGACGGAGTTCATGCCCATCTCCGCCCGGTTCATTGCAAACCGGGCCAGCTACCAGTTCAAGCGCCGGGAGATCGATACCCTCCTGGGCAAGCTGCGGGAGGTGACGGAGCAGTGATCCCCATTTTGCAATTTGACCAACTGGCGCCGGAGGACATCCTGAACCGGGACATCCGGGCGGAGGAGGATGTGTCCGCCGCCGTGGACGCGGTGCTGGCCGCGGTAAAGGCCGGGGGCGACGCGGCGCTGAAGGCGTATACCAAGCAGTTCAACGGTGTGGAGCTGGAGGACCTGCAAGTCAGCGAAGCGGAGCTGGACGCGGCCTGGAAGGGCCTGGACCCGGAATTTATCAAAACGCTGGAAATGGCGGCGGAAAATATCCGCCGCTTCCATGAGCATCAGGTCCACAAGGACTTTGTGCTGACCAATCAGCCGGGCATTCTCATGGGCCAGCGGTACACCCCCATTGAAAAGGTGGGCATCTGCGTGCCCAGTGCCCCGGCGGCCTTTCCCTCCACCATTTTGATGAACGTCATCCCCGCCAAGCTGGCGGGAGTGGGTGAGATCGTGGTGGTGACGCCGCCGGACAAAAACGGCGCCATCAGTTCGGAGGCGCTGGCGGCGGCAAAGATCGCCGGTGCCGACAAGATCTTCAAGATCGGCGGAGCCCAAGCGGTGGCAGCCCTGGCCTACGGCACGGAGAGCGTGCCGAGGGTGGATAAGGTGGTGGGCCCCGGCGGCATTTTCGTAGCCACCGCCAAGCGGAAGGTGTTCGGCCAGGTGGCCATCGACATGATCGCCGGCCCCAGCGAGATCCTGGTGCTGGCGGACGGCAAGTCCGATCCCGCCTGGGTGGCGGCGGATCTGCTGAGCCAGGCGGAGCACGACGTGCTGGCCTCCCCCGTGCTGGTGACGGACAGTCAGGCGCTGGCCCGGGCCGTCCAGACGGAGGTGGAGCGGCAGCTGGAGCTGCTTCCCCGGCGGGAGATAGCCCGCAGGGCCGTGGATGACAACGGCAGGATCATCGTCACCGATGACCTGGAAAAGGCGGTGGAAGCCGCCAACCTCATCGCCCCGGAGCATCTGGAGCTGTGCGTGGATGACCCCTTCGCCCTGCTGCCCCGGGTGAAAAACGCCGGCAGCATCTTCCTGGGACGCAGCGCCCCGGAGGCGTTGGGCGACTATTTCGCGGGCCCCAACCACACGCTGCCGACCAGCGGCACCGCCCGGTTCTCCAGCCCCCTCAGCGTGGATGACTTCGTGAAGAAGTCCAGCTTTCTCTACTATGACCAGGCGGCGCTCTCCCCCGTGGCGGAGCGCATCGCCGAGTTTGCCCGCCGGGAGGGGCTGGAGGCCCATGCCCGGTCTGTGCTTATCCGAAACGAAAAAGGAGGAAACGCACCATGAGCAAGTTCCTTTCCAGGGAGGCCGGCCGTCTGGCCCCCTATACCCCCGGCGAACAGCCCACAGACGCGCAGTACATCAAGCTCAATACCAACGAAAGTCCCTTCCCGCCCTCTCCCAAGGTGGTGAAGGC
>JAETPK010000160.1 GCA_021771265.1 Oscillospiraceae bacterium | reverse complement strand
GGCCCCGGCCTGGCCGGAGCGCATCCGCCAGCGCCAGTTGCCCTCCGCCACACCGGGGACATTGATGCGGCTCTCGCTGCCAAGGCCCAGGTAATCCTGCATCTGGGCCACAAACAGCTCCGCCACGCTGCCCTGTCCGCACCGCAGCAGGGCTTTGCGCACATTCTCCGTCCCGGCGGCGCCCAGATAGCCCTCGGCGTAGGCCCGCTCCGCCTTCTCGGCGTGGGTATACCAGCCCACGGCGGTGTCGTTGTCGTGGGTGCCGGTATAGCAGACGCAGCGGGCGGGGTAATTGTGGGGGAGATACGCGTTGTCCGGCCCCGAGAAGGCGAACTCCAGCACCTTCATGCCCGGCAGGCCTGACGCGTTGCGCAGGTCGTGGACGGCGTCCGTCAGGATGCCCAGATCCTCGGCGATGAAGGTGAGCTGGGGGAACCAGGAGGTCAGGACCCCCAGCAGGTCCATACCCGGCCCCTTCTCCCACTGGCCGGTCTTGGCGGTCTCGGAATCCGCCGGCACGGCCCAGTAGCTCTCCAGCCCCCGGAAGTGGTCGATGCGGATGGCGTCAAACAGCTTGCCGGCGCCCTCCACCCGGCGGATCCACCAGCCGAAGCCGTCCCGCTTCATGGCGGCCCAGTCGTACAGGGGATTGCCCCACAGCTGGCCGGCCTCGGAGAAATAGTCCGGCGGCACGCCGGCCACCTTGCCGGGCCTTCCGTCCCCGTCCAGCAGGAACTGCTCCCGCTCCGCCCAGACATCGGCGCTGTCCAGAGACACGTAGATGGGCAGGTCGCCGATGATGCGGATGCCCAAGCCGTTGACATAGGCCTTCAGCTCCGCCCACTGGGCGAAAAATACCTGCTGCACCCAAGCGTGGAAAGCCACGTCCTCCGCCAGCGTCACCCGCCAGCGCTCCAGGGCGGCGCCCTCATGGCGGCGCAGAGCCTCCTCCGGCCAGTCATACCAGGCCCTCTCACCGAAGCGGCGCTTCAGCGCCCGATACAGCGCGTATTCTCTCACCCATGGATTCCGTTCTGTAAAGTCCCGGACTGTCTGGGCCCGGGCGCCGTCCAGGCGGGAAAAGGCCTTGCGCAGCAGCGCCTCCCGGCTTTGGCCCAGGGCACCGTAGTCCACCCGG
>JAETPK010000062.1 GCA_021771265.1 Oscillospiraceae bacterium | reverse complement strand
GTATCTTATGCTTCATTTGTTTTTGCGCGGAAATGCGCCCTCATCTCGTCCGGGGTCAGCCAGCCCTCCGTTTCACCGGACTTCCGGCCCTTGGCAAGCTCGCTCATAAGCCGAAGGGTAGCCTGTGTCTTTTCATAGTCTTGCATATCCAAAATAGCGTATCTTCCACGGCCATTCTTTGTAAGAAAAACAGGTGCACCTTCCGCCACATCATGCAGAACCTCACTGTAATTACGCAAATCGGAAATCGGTTTAATGTTTGGCATATTGTTCAGCCCCTTTCTACACCATAGTATACGCCAATTTGCTGTAAAATTCAACAGTGATTTTTACAGCGCAGGCTGTTTCTTCAGCGATATTATGTATCTGCAATTTCCATGGTGATATTGATAGGTTTTGCGTGGATTTGCATTTGTTCGACAAGGATGATATAATTTAGACACAACTTCCGTTAAAAGGGAGACTTTTATGGATCATAACAAAATTTTCATAGCATTTCTTGAGGAAGCTCAGTTTACAAAAGAAATCTTGGCCATAGGCGTGACACAGTTATATAAAGCCAACTATGCATCCAAAGGCATCTATTATCAATCGTTTGCCTGCCTGTCTACAGGCATAGAACGATTGGAAAAACTGTGCCTGATTTTGGATTATTACATCCAGCATTCCGGGACATTGCCACCCGAAAAAGATATCCGCAGTTACGGACATAAGATCCCGGATCTCTATAAGGCCTGCCGCAACATTGCCCATAGCCGGAAGATTGGTTTTCGTTTTCAATATAAGATGGATGAGAACATTCACCAATCAATTATTGATTTGCTTGGAAGCTTTGCAGAGACCTCCGGTCGATATTCCAATGTAAACACCCTTCTCGGACAAGAGGACAAAAGCAATGATTGTATTGAGCAGTGGTTTTATCAGGTTGATATGCCATTGTATAATAAGCATATTTCCCCAAAAAGAAAGGCCGGTATCGAGCAGCGAGCCACTGTGATTGAAAATATCCTGAATCAATTTTCGGTGACAAGATTTATTGCTGAGGATAAGATTGAAGTGAATAGTGCGGTAGACGCCAGCAGACGAACGGGAATATGGGAAGCGGTTGCTCCGTACAGGCAGTTATATATGCTGCAGATCATTAGGTATTTGACAGAACTTTTAATGGAGTTGGGCTACAAAGCGTTGGCAATTTGTCCTGATGATATCCCGCATTTTGGGGAAATTTTCGGACTGTTTTATAATGATAACGCATATTTTCGCAGTCGCAAAACTTGGGAGAAACTTTAGAAAACTGTGAAAAGATATTCCAATTCCTGAGTATTTGGGGTGGAAAAACAAAAGAGGCAACCAATTGTTAGCAAAAAAGCGAAAGCTTAATAGCCATTTCTCCATTCGATGAAGAATAGCTGTTATGAAGATGGCCTTTTACATTCCTATGTATCAAAAACGCCCTCCTGATACCCTGTTTTGAGGGGTATGTACACGCTTGTATCAGGAGAGCGCTTGACTGGCAGTCAAGAGGTCAGCGGTTCGATCCCGCTTATCTCCACCAGAGAAAGACACGACGAAAGTCGTGTCTTCCTTTTTTGTCCAGAGCTGACGGACAGGAGGAGGGGCCGGGCTTTTGACAGAACTACAAAAAATCAAAATTTGGTGTTGACAACCGGCGCCATGCCTGATATACTGTCAAATGTTCCGAGCACGGAACATTTGACAGTCTGGGGGTATAGCTCAGCTGGGAGAGCGCTTGACTGGCAGTCAAGAGGTCAGCGGTTCGATCCCGCTTATCTCCACCAGAGAAAGACACGACGAAAGTCGTGTCTTTCTTTTTTGCTGGGAAAACAGCGGTTCCCATCGGCAAAGGAGAGATTTCGGGAAAATCTTGTTTACCCCCTATGCAAGCGCGAAAAAATACGCTAAAATATAAACGTTAAAATTTGCGAAACAGACGGAGGTTTTTCTTATGGCAAAACCTGTTTACAAGCGCGTGCTGCTGAAGATCAGCGGCGAGGCGCTGGCCGGTGACAAGCATGCCGGTCTTGATTTTGAAATGATCAGTAATGTCTGCGATGTCATCAAGGAATGCCTGGACATGGGCGTCCAGGTGGGCCTGGTGGTAGGCGGCGGCAACTTTTGGCGGGGTGCCAAAAACAGCGGTGGCAAGATGGAGCGCACCCGCGCGGACCACATGGGCATGCTGGCCACGGTCATGAATTGCCTGGCTGTGGCGGATGTGTGCGAGCAGAAGGGCATTCCCGTCCGGGTCCAGACGGCCATTGAGATGCGGGCCATTGCCGAACCCTATATCCGCGGCCGCGCCATCCGGCATCTGGAGGAGGGCCGCGTGGTCATCTTCGGCGCCGGCACCGGCAACCCCTACTTCTCCACGGATACGGCCGCCGTGCTGCGGGCGGCGGAGATCAACGCCGATGTGATCCTCCTGGCCAAAAACGTGGACGGCGTGTACACGGCGGACCCTGTGAAGGACCCCGCCGCCGTGAAATACGACACCATCAGCTACGATGAGGTACTGGCCCAGCACCTGATGGTCATGGACACCACGGCCACGTCCCTCTCCATGGACAACCATATCCCTGTTCTGCTGTTTGCCCTGAAGGACCCCCGCAACATCATCCGTGCCCTGTGCGGTGAAAATGTGGGCACCATCGTCAAAGAGTGAGCTTCGCGCGTGAGCGCTTTCCATAACAGAACGAATGTGAAAGGAAGGACCCCATTATGCTGAAAGACGAATACAAAGTATACGAGGAGAAAATGAAGAAGAGCATCGACTCTGTGGCCGCTGACTTTGCTTCCGTCCGCGCCGGCCGCGCCAATGCCGCCGTTCTGGACCGGATCATGGTGGATTATTATGGCAGTCCCACCCCCATCCAGCAGATCGCTGCCATTTCCTCTCCCGACCCCCGGGCCCTGGTCATCTCCCCCTGGGACAGCAAGGCGCTGAAGTCCATTGAAAAGGCCATCCAGAACTCCGACCTGGGCATCAATCCCCAGAATGACGGCCGCTGCATCCGCCTCAGCTTTCCCCAGCTGACGGAGGAGCGCCGCAAGGAGCTGGTCAAGCAGATCCGCAAGTATGCCGAGTCCGGCAAGGTGGCCGTCCGCAACATCCGCCGGGACGCCATGGAGAATTTCAAGAAGCAGGAAAAGAAGTCCGAGATCACCGAGGATGAGCTGAAGCAGGCGGAAAAGGACCTCCAGAAGCTGACCGATGACAGCTGCAAGAAACTGGATGAGCTCCTGGCCAAAAAAGAAAAGGAACTGATGGCGGTCTGATGGCTGGCACTGTGAACATCACCCATACGGCGGGGCGGGCAATGGACCCGCCTCGCCATATTGCGATTATTATGGACGGCAATGGCCGCTGGGCCCAGAAGCGGGGCCTGCCCCGGACTGCCGGCCACAAGGCGGGAGCGGAGACCTTCCGCCGCATCGCCACCTACTGCAAGAACATCGGCGTGCAGTACCTGACGGTGTACGCCTTCTCCACGGAAAACTGGAAGCGCTCCGAGGGGGAGGTGTCGGCCATCATGGGCCTTTTGAAGCGGTATTTGCTGGAGGCGGTGGATACCATGGAAAAAGACCATATCCGCCTCCACTTTTTCGGGGATATGACGCCCATCTCCCCGGAGCTGCGGGCACTGGCCCACGAGACGGATGAGATTTCCGCCCACCTGCCGGAGGGGGATTTCCAGGCCAACGTGTGCCTGAACTACGGTGGCCGGGACGAGATCCTGCGGGCGGTGCGGCAGTTTGCCGCCGACTGCGCGGCGGGGGAGAAGCAGCCGGAGGACCTGGATGACGCCATGTTCTCCGGGTATTTGGATTCCCGGGGCATCCCGGACCCGGAGCTCATCATCCGCCCCAGCGGGGAGCTGCGGCTTTCCAACTTCCTGCTGTGGCAGTGTGCCTATTCGGAGTTGTATTTCACGGATGTGCTGTGGCCGGACTTCGACGAGGCGGAGCTGGATCGTGCCATCGCCGCGTATCAGGGGAGAGACCGCCGCTTCGGCGGTGTGAAGAAGTGAGCCTTTGCAGAGAGAAGGTTGATTTATGAAATCAAGGATCCTCGTTTCCATCGTGGGCATCCCTCTTTTGCTGTATGTGGTGCTGGCGGCATCGCCGATCATTCTTGTGGCGGCGCTGACAGTGCTGAACAGCATTGCGGCCTATGAGCTGCAATATTGCGTGACCGGCGGCGCAAAACGCGGCGGCCGCCTGGGCTTCGTGATGGCACAAGCGGGGCTTTGGCCCATGCTTTTGTATTTTTTCGCACCACGGTATATCCCGCTTTACTGTGTGCTGGAGACTCTTCTGATCTTTTTTACCGCGATTTTGGACACGGAGATTTTGGAGGAAAAGACGGTCAATGCCGCCCAGATCATGGCGGGAATTTGTACGGTCGTGGTCATCCCTTACGCATTTTCCGCCTTTATTCGGATGGTGCAGAGCGGTTATCACCGGGCGTTTTTACTGCTGCCCTTTATTCTCAGCTTTGCCTGTGACACCTTTGCGTATTTCACGGGCATGGCAATTGGTAAACACAAATTGGCGCCTCTGGTCAGTCCGAAAAAAACGGTGGAGGGTTCCATTGGCGGATTGCTGGGCAATGTGGTGTGCGGTGAGATCTTCGTGCTTGTTATGGACCGATGGTTCGGTGGTTGTGGCATTGGCTATGGTATCATGCTGCTGCTGGCTCTGCTGTGCGGCGTGGTGGCCCAGCTGGGCGATTTGAGTTTTTCCTATTTGAAGCGGGAATTCGGCATTAAGGACTACGGCCATTTGTTCCTGGAACATGGCGGCGTGCTGGACCGTTTTGACAGTGTGCTGTTCGTGACACCGGTATTGGAGATAATTTTAAGCTTTGTGAAATAAGATACGTGTATGAGTAAGACGATTTCGATTTTAGGCTCCACCGGCTCCATTGGCCGTCAGACCCTGGACGTGGCGGAGCAGATGGGGCTGCGGGTAGCGGCTCTGACGGCAAACGCCAGCGTGGAGCGGATGGAGGCCCAGTGCCGGCAGTTCCGTCCCCGGCTGGCGGTCATGACAGATGAAAGCGCGGCGAAGGACCTGGCTGTCCGCCTGGCGGACACGGAGACAAACGTCCTGGGGGGCTTTGGCGCCCTGGAAGAGGCGGCCACGGCCCCGGAGGCCGACACGGTGGTCACCGCCGTGGTGGGCATGGTGGGGCTGAAGCCCACTCTGGCCGCCATCCGGGAGAAAAAGCGCATCGCCCTGGCCAACAAGGAGACACTGGTCTGCGCCGGAGGACTGGTGATGGACGCGGCGGACCGCTATGGCGCGGAGATCGTGCCGGTGGATTCCGAGCACTCCGCCATTTTCCAGTGCGTCCAGGGCTGTGGGGACCGCCGGGAGATCAAGCGGCTGATCCTGACCTGCTCCGGCGGGCCCTTTTACGGAATGACCTATGACGAAGTGGGAAAAATGACAAAGGCGGACGCCCTGCGCCACCCCAATTGGAAAATGGGCCCCAAGATCACCGTGGACTGTGCCACGCTGATGAACAAGGGCCTGGAGGTCATCGAGGCCATGCGTCTTTACCGCCTGCCCTTGGAGCAGGTGAGCGTGGTCATCCACCGCCAGTCCATCGTCCACTCCCTGGTGGAGTACCGGGACGGCGCGGTGCTGGCCCAGCTGGGCACGCCGGATATGCGTCTGCCCATCCGGTACGCCATGACGTACCCCAGCCGGGGCGTGAACCCGGCGGAGCCCCTGGACCTTTTGTCCTGCCCGCCCCTGACCTTTGCCGCGCCGGACCGGGAGGCATTTCCCTGCCTGCGTCTGGCCGAGGAGGCGGCAACGGAGGGCGGCACCGCCTGCGCCATATTGAACGGCGCCAATGAGGAGGCGGTGGGTCTGTTTTTGGCGGACCGCATCGGCTTCCACGACATTCCCCGCCTGGTGGCCAAGGCCCGGGCGGAGGTCCCTGCGGTGCAGGACCCCTCCCTGGAGGAGATTTTGGCGGCGGATGCCGCGGCCCGGCGGAGCGTGCTGGGCGGTTGATATAGGAGACTTTGCATGACGATCGTTTATATTCTGGCGGCAGTCCTGGTCTTTGGCGTTTTGATCGCGGTTCATGAGCTGGGACATTTTCTGGCGGCAAAGGCCTGCGGCGTCCGGGTCAACGAATTTTCCATCGGCATGGGACCGGAGGTCTGGAGCCGGGAAAAAGGGGAGACCCAGTATTCCCTGCGGACGCTGCCCATCGGCGGCTTCTGCGCCATGGAGGGGGAGGAGGGCGACTCTGATGACGAGCGCTCCCTGTCCCGCCAGGGCTTTTGGAAGCAGTTCATTATCTTTGCCGCCGGAGCGTTCATGAATTTTCTGACAGGTTTTTTGCTGCTGGTGCTGCTGTACAGCTCCGCCCAAGGCTTCCTGGTCCCGGCGGTGGCCGGCGTTGCCCCGGAGTTCCAGGCTGTCAACGGCGCCGCCCTGGAGGAGGGAGACGTATTCTGGTCCATCAACGGCGAGCGGGTGTACCTGTACAGCGATGTGGATCTGCTGCTGAGCCTCAGCCGGGGGCAGGATCTGGACCTGGTGGTGCTGCGGGATGGGGAGAAAGTTGCCCTGCCTGACCTGCAATGGTCCACCTTCACGGATATGGAGGGCGCCAGCTACCAGGGCTACGGCATTTACCGCTCTGCCAATGTGGTGGAAGAGGCCACGGTGGGCAATCAGCTGAAAACTGCCTGGCTGAACACCATCGACTATGTGCGGGTGGTGCGGCTGAGCCTGAAAATGCTGGTGACCGGCCAGGCCTCCGTGGAGGATGTGGGCGGCCCGGTGGAGATCGTTCACTCCATGGTGGAGATCGGGGAGGCCTCCACCAGCACCCGGGAGGCAGTAGAGAGCATCCTCAATTTCGCGGCGCTGATCGCCGTGAATCTGGCGGTGATGAACCTGCTGCCCATCCCCGCGCTGGACGGCGGACACATTTTGTTCCTGGCGGTGGATGCCGTGTCCATGGCGCTTTTCCGCAAAAAAGTGCCCGGCAAATATGCCGCCGTCATCAACACGGCGGGATTCGTGGTGCTCATGGGCTTTATGCTGCTCATCACCGTAAAGGACGTTTTTCAGATATTCCGGTAGGAGGCTGTTATGACAAAGAGATTGATGGTGGGAAAGGTGGCTGTGGGCGGTGGTGCCCCCGTGTCCATCCAGTCCATGTGCAATACCAAAACGGATGATGTACGCGCCACGGTGGCGCAGATCAAGGCGCTGGAGGCCGCCGGCTGCGAGATCATCCGCGTGGCCATCCCGGACCAGGCGGCGGCGGAGGCGGTGGATAAGATCAAGGAACAGATCGACATCCCCCTCATCGCCGACATCCACTTCAACTATAAATACGCCCTCACCTGCGCGGAGCGGGACATTGACGCCATCCGCATCAACCCCGGCAACATCGGCGCCGAGGAGAATGTGAAGGCTGTGGCAGACGCCTGCCGCAGCCGGGGCATTCCCATCCGCATCGGCGTCAACGGCGGCTCCCTGGAAAAGGAGCTGCGGGCCAGGTACGGCGGCGTCACGGCGGAGGCCCTGGTGGAGAGTGCCATGGGCCATGTGCGGCTGCTGAACAAATTCGATTTCGATGACATCTGCATTTCCGTGAAGTGCTCCGATGTGCCCCTGACCATGAAGGCCTATACCCTCTTGAGCCAGCGGACGGACTATCCTCTGCACCTGGGCGTCACGGAGGCGGGCACGCCCTCCATGGGCATGGTGAAATCCGCCATGGGCATCGGGGGCCTTTTGTGCATGGGCATCGGCGACACCATCCGGGTGACGCTTACCGCCGACCCGGTGGAGGAGATCTACGCCGCCCATAAAATTTTGAAGGCGGCGGGACTGCGGAAGGAGGGCGTGAACCTCATCGCCTGTCCCACCTGCGGCCGTACCCGCATCGACCTCATCCCCATCGCGGAGGAGGTGGAGCGGCGGCTGGCGAATTGCAAAAAGAACATCACCGTGGCGGTGATGGGCTGCGCTGTCAACGGCCCCGGGGAGGCCTCCGCCGCCGACATCGGCATCGCCGGCGGCAAGGGCGAAGGCCTGCTGTTCCGCAAAGGAGAGATCCTTTACAAGGTGCCCCAGGAAGGGCTTGTGGACGCCCTGATGGCAGAGATCGATAAGCTGTGACAGTAAAACAGGGCGGCGGTGGAGGAATTGCCGCAGCCCTGTTCCCATGTTGTGACCATAGACGAGAGAGGAAGTTCCATGGCAAAGAATATCCCGTTTTTTGATATGTTCGCGGAGCTGCAATTGTCCGGCGCGCTGCGGCTGAAGCTGGCCGGGGCGGAGCTGACCGGCGCCTCCATCGACCAGGGCGCGATGTCCATTTCCATGCAGCTGACGGTGCGGACCGCCATGTCCGCCGAGGACCTAGAGGATCTGAAGCAGATGATCCGGGGGGTCTATGGCTTCCGCCAGGTGGACATCGACCTGACCTGTAAGCTGCCGGCGCCTGTCAAGGCAGCGGCGCCGCAGGCGGCCTCCTCCGGCGGAGGGAAGGACAGTGGCGCGGCGGTGGACAAGGTGCTGCTGGGCAAGCCCATTAAAACAAAGCCGGTGCCCATGAAGACCCTGGATCTGAAAATGGGCAACGCCACCGTCAGCGGCAAGGTGTTTTCCGCCGAATGCACGGAGACCCGCCGCCCCGGCATGTGGCGGCTGACCTTTGAGATGACGGATTATACCAACTCCGTCACCGTACACAAAAACCTCACCGCCAAGGAGGCGGAGCAGTTTGGCGCGGCCATCAAGCCGGATATGTGGCTGCTGGTGCAGGGCAAGATGGAGCCCACGTGGGACGGCAAGGATATCCAGCTGAATCCCTACCACATTAATGTCATCCAGCACGAGGGCCGCATGGACTCTGCCCCGGAAAAGCGGGTAGAGCTGCATCTTCACACCCGGATGAGCAATATGGATGCCCTGACGGACACAAAGAAGGTCATCAAGCAGGCCATCCGCTGGGGCCATCCCGCCATCGCCATCACGGACCACGGCGTGGCCCAGTCCTTTCCGGACGCCTGGCATGCGGCCGATGGCAAGATCAAGATCCTCTACGGCGTGGAGGGGTATTTCGTCAATAACCTGGATGACCGGGTGGCCGTTCACGGAAGCCTGGATTGCGGCCTGGATGACGAGTTTGTGTGCTTCGACATCGAGACCACCGGACTGAAGGTGGACCGGGAGGCCATTACGGAGATCGGCGCCGTGGTGCTGAAAAACGGAGAGATCGCCGAGCGGTTCCAGACCTTTGTGAACCCCAACCGCCGTCTGACGCCGGAGATCATCGGCCTCACCGGCATCACGGACGACATGCTGAAGGACGCGCCTCAGCTGAAGCAGGCTCTGACGGACTTTTTGAAGTTCGTGAACGGCCGTCCCTTGGCGGCCCACAACGCGGAATTCGATATCGGTTTCATCCGGGCCGGCTGCAAAAAGGTGGGCCTGGACTTTCATCCCACTTATGTGGATTCCTTAATCTTGGCCCAGAATCTGCTGCCGGACCTGGGCAAGTACAAGCTGGACATCGTGGCGGAGCATCTGGATCTGCCGGCCTTCAACCATCACCGGGCCAGCGACGATGCCGCCACCGTGGGCTATATGCTCATCCCCTTCTGGAAGATGCTCCATGAGCGGGGAGTCCATACCCTCCAGGCGGTGAATAAGGAAATGGAGAAGCTGCGGCCCTTAGGCAGCAAGACCAACCGGTTCCCCAAGCACATCATTTTGCTGGCCCGGAACAAGGTGGGTCTCAAGAACCTGTACCAGATGATCTCCGCCTCCAACCTGAAATATTTCAAGCGGGTGCCCACCATCCCCAAGACGCTGCTGAACGAGCACCGGGAGGGTATCATCGTGGGCGCCGCCTGCGAGGCCGGCGAGCTGTTCCGGGCGGTGGCGGACCGCAAGGACTGGGAGGAGCTCAAGCGCATCGCGGACTACTATGACTATCTGGAGATCCAGCCCCTGTGCAACAACGCCTTTATGCTCCGCAACGGCGACGTACAGTCGGAGGAGGAGCTGCGGGAATTCAACCGCACGATCGTCCGCCTGGGGGAGGAGCTGGATAAGCCCGTCTGCGCCACCGGCGACGTCCACTTTCAGGAGCCGGAGGATGAGGTGTACCGCCACATTCTGCTGGCCTCCAAAAAGTTCCCGGACGCCAATGAGCCTCTGCCCATCTATTTCAAGACCACGGATGAGATGCTCAAGGAGTTCAGCTACCTGGGCGAGGAAAAGGCCTATGAGGTGGTGGTCACCAATACCCGGCTGGTGGCGGACCAGATCGAGACCTTTGAGCTGCTGCCCAGCGAGCTGTTCCCGCCCCGGCTGGAAAACTCCGAGGAGGATCTGAACCGCCTGGTGTGGGAAAAGGTCCACCGCCTGTACGGCGAGGACCCGCCCAAGCTCATCGTGGACCGCTTGAATGTGGAGCTGGGCGGCATCCTGGGCAAATACGACGTGGTGTACATGTCTGCCCAGAAGCTGGTGCAGCGTTCTTTGGAAAACGGCTATCTGGTGGGCTCCCGTGGCTCTGTGGGCTCGTCGCTGGTGGCCTATATGTCCGGCATCACGGAGGTCAACTCCCTGCCGCCCCACTACCGCTGTCCCAATTGTAAAAACAGCGAATTCGTTCTGGACGGCTCCTACGGCTGCGGCGCCGATATGCCGGACAAGGTGTGTCCCGTCTGCGGTACGAAATACATCAAGGACGGCTTTGACATCCCCTTTGAGACCTTCCTGGGCTTCGGCGGCGGCAAGGTGCCGGATATCGACCTGAACTTCTCCGGCGAGTACCAGGCCCGCGCCCACCGCCACGCCATTGAGATGTTCGGAGAGACCCAGGTGTTCCGGGCCGGCACCATCGGCACCCTGGCGGAGAAGACCGCCTACGGCTTCGTGAAAAAGTACCTGGAGGAAAACGGTATCGTGGCGGGCCGGGCGGAGGAGAACCGCCTGACCTTGGGCTGCGTAGGCGTCCGCCGCACCACTGGCCAGCATCCCGGCGGCCTGGTGGTGGTGCCTGACGACAAGGACATGGAGGATTTCTGCCCCGTCCAGCACCCGGCGGACGCCGACGATTCCGACACCATCACCACCCATTTTGAATACCACTCCATGGAGGCCAACATCCTGAAGCTGGACATGCTGGGACACGATGACCCCACCATGGTCCGCATGATGCAGGACCTCACCGGCGTGGATCCCCACTCCATCCCCCTGGATGACCCGGACACCATGTCCATTTTCACCTCCAGCAAGGTGCTGGGCTATGAGAACGACGATCTGCTGGGTCCCACCGGCGCCGTGGCTATTCCGGAGTTCAACACCCGCTTCACCCGGCAGATGCTCATGGATACCCAGCCAAAGGATTTCAACACCCTGGTGCGGCTTTCCGGCTTCTCCCACGGCACCGACGTGTGGATCGGCAACGCCCGGGACCTGATCGTCAGCGGCACGGCCGGCGTTCTGGAGACGGTGGGCTGCCGTGATGACATCATGCTGTACCTCATCTCCAAGGGCCTGGACCCCAAAATGAGCTTTAAGATCATGGAGAAGGTCCGTAAGGGCAAGGTGAAAAAGGGCGGCTTTGACGAGGGCTGGGTGGAGGCCATGGAGACCCACGACGTGCCCGCCTGGTACATCGAATCCCTGGCGAAGATCGGCTACCTGTTTCCCAAGGCCCACGCCGTGGCCTACGTGATGATGGCCTTCCGCATCGCCTGGTACAAGGTCCACCAGCCCCTGGCCTTCTACGCCACCTTCTTCTCCGTCCGTGCCAAGGCCTTTGACGCGGAGTACTGCTGCGCCGGCAAGGACGCGGTAAAGCGGAAGATCCGGGAGATCGAGAACAACAAGGACGCCTCCGCCGTGGAAAAGGATCTGATGACCACCCTGGAGGTCTGCTACGAATTCTATCTCCGGGGCTTCCACTTTGACACCATCAGCATTTATGAATCCGATGCCACCAGGTTCAAGGTGACGGAAAACGGTCTGCTGCCGCCCTTCACGGCGGTCCACGGCCTGGGTGACACGGCGGCCATCGACACAGTGGAGAAGCGGAAGGGAAAGACCTTTGTCTCCATTGAGGAGTTTTCCATGTGCTGCAATAAGCTCTCCAAGACCCATATCGAGCAGCTGAAGGCCCTGGGGGCCTTTGCTGGCATGGCGGAGACCAGCCAGATCACCCTGTTTTGAGGGCATAAAACTTCATGCAGCATTACATTCTTGCACCACGATGAATGAAAACGGAGTGCAATAACCTTCTGCATATGGTAAAATAGATATGCACGGCACAAGATCGGCTTTTTTT
>JAETPK010000159.1 GCA_021771265.1 Oscillospiraceae bacterium | reverse complement strand
ATGTGGACCAGGCCATCCTGATGGACGCCGATGTCCACAAACACGCCGAAGTCGATGACATTGCGCACCGTGCCGGTGAGGACCATGCCGGGCTTCAGATCCTTCATCTCCAGCACGTCCGTGCGAAGGATAGGCGCCGGCAGGTCGTCCCGGATGTCCCGGCCGGGCTTCATCAGCTCCGCCACCACATCCCGCAGAGTAGGCACGCCCACGCCGATGGCCTCCGCTGCCCGCTCTTCGCCGTAGGATCGCACCTGGGCGGCAAGGCCTGTCAGCTTTTCAGCCTTTACATCCGCCATGCTGTGGCCCGTCAAGTTCAAAAGCTGCTTGGCGGCGTCATAGCTCTCCGGATGGACGGCGGTGTTGTCCAGCACGCTTTTGCTCTCCGGCACCCGCAAAAAGCCCGCGCATTGCTGAAAGGCCTTGGGCCCCAGCTTAGGCACCTTTTTCAGCTGGGCCCGGGAGGTAAAGGGGCCGTTCTCCTCCCGGTAGGCCACCACGTTTTTGGCCGTGGTGCCGTTCAGGCCGGCCACCCGCTGCAAAAGGGACGGCGACGCCGTGTTCACATCCACGCCCACGGCGTTGACGCAGTCCTCCACCACGCCGGCAAGGGCCTCATCCAGCCGCTTGGGAGGCATGTCATGCTGGTACTGGCCCACGCCGATGGCCTTGGGGTCGATCTTCACCAGCTCCGCCAGCGGGTCCTGGAGCCGCCGGGCAATGGACACAGCGGAACGGAGGTTCACATCATACTGGGGAAATTCCTCCGCCGCCAGCTTGCTGGCGGAATACACGGAGGCACCCGCCTCGGACACGATCATATAGCTGACGGTCCGTCCCTCCTCCTTTTCCTTTCGGATCAGCTCCACCGCCATCTGTTCCGTCTCCCGGCTGGCGGTGCCATTGCCGATAGCAATGTGCTCTATATTGTGCTTTTTGATCATTTTATCCAACAGTGCAATGGCCTCCTGCTTTTGGCGCTGGCCATAGGTGGGATAGACCACCGCAGTGTCCAGCACCTTGCTGGTGCCGTCTACCACTGCTACTTTACAGCCCATGCGGTAGCCGGGGTCCAGCCCCATGGTGACCTTTCCCTTCACGGGGGGCTGCATAAGCAGGGGCTTCAGATTCAGGGCAAACTGGCCGATAGCCCC
>JAETPK010000061.1 GCA_021771265.1 Oscillospiraceae bacterium | reverse complement strand
GTGCACGCCATACTCCGCGGGCAGGTCCAGGAAGGCGTACACCACGGTGAAGTAGGTGGCGCCCTTGAAACCGCCGTCGTTGGGGATGGACTTTTCAAAAATGCCCAGCAGCATCAGCACCAGGGCGATGGGGTACGTAAAGGAGAACCAGGGGGAGGTGAGGCTCACGATGGTGTCCAGGCCGAAGCTGGCGACAACGGTGGTGACCACGGGAACGATGATGACCAGGATCTTGTAGGGCAGCTTGCCGTGGGTCTCGGTTTCAAAGAAGTCCGCCACGGCGGTGATCTGGCCGATGGCCGTGGTCAGGCAGGCCAGAATGACGGAGAGGCACAGGCCGTAGATGGCGATTTGTCCGCCGCTGCGGCGGATGACGGTCAGCAGCAGCTCGGCGTTGCCGATGTCGGAGGAAAACTCCCCGCTGACACAGGCGCCCATGAAGAGGAGGCCGCCGTAGATGATGGCCAGGCAGGCCGCCGCCACCAGGCCGGCGCCCAAATTCACCTTTTTCAGCTGCTCACCCTCATAGCCCTTGTTCCGGATGGTGCTGAAGAACACCGTGGCCATCAGAAAGGACACCAGCACGTCGCCGGTGCTGTAACCGCCCAGGAAACTGTTCAAAAACGCGTTGTCTACTGTGGGCTCGGCAGGTGTTCCAATGGGGCTGATGGCACCCTTGATGACCAGGATCAAAAGGATGACCGTCATGACGGGAGTTAGGATCCTGCCAACCTTATCTAAGGCGGAGCCCCGGTCCTTGGCAAAGAAGAAAGCAATCAGGAAGTAAATGATGACGGAGACCAGATAGGGCGCGCCGCCCCAGACGCCCTGCAGGCCCATCTCAATGCCCACAGCCGCTGTTCTGGGAATAGAGACGCAGCAGCAGAGGATCATGATCATGCCGATAAAGATGGTGTAGAATTTCTTGTGCACATGCTCGGAGATCTTCTGCACGGAACCGCACTTGCCCAGAATGAGGATGGCCAGAATGGGCAGGCCCACGCCGGAGGCAAGCATACCGATCATGCCCGCGGTCCAGTTGGAGCCGCTCTTGAGACCCAGCATCGGCGGGAAGATCAGGTTGCCGGCGCCAAAGTAGGTTGCGAAGAATGCCAGACCGATAAACAGGATATCTGTTGCCTTGATCTGCTTTTTCATAAGTTTCCCTCCAAGTTGAATTTCCGTAAAACCACATAATTTTGCGGATCTAATATGTTAAGTTTATGCAAACTGCAACATTTTGTCCAATAACCAAATGTTTTCGCCTGACATAACTTTCGCTTATGGACAACTGGGATAGCGGGGAACATGAATTTCCCTTTAAAATTAAGATGATTTTTGACGAAAATCCGCTATAATGGAAGAAAAGACCGTAGAACCAACGAAAGGAAGGAAACGCCATGACGCTGCTGCAGCTGAAATACATTGCCATGATCGCAAAATGCGGCTCCTTCAGCAAGGCCGCGCAAACGCTGTATGTCACGCAGCCCGGCATCAGCAAAATGGTCCGCGCGGTGGAAGAGGAACTAGGGATCACCATCTTTGTCCGCTCCAGCGTCGGCATCACCCTGACGGCGGAGGGGGAGGAGCTGGTCCGGATGGGAAAGCGCCTCCTCAAGGACGCGGACCAGATCACGCAGCATTTCCGGCAGGAGATCTGCAATACCCATGAGGAGCTGAACGTCAGCAGCCAGCATTACTGCTTTGTGATCGACGCGCTGACCATGCTGCAAAATAAGTCCACCATGGACTCCTACACCTATAAGCTGCTCATCGGACAAAATCCTGAGGTCATCCAGCAGGTGGCGGACGGCGAAAGTGAGCTGGGTGTGTTGTTCGTGGGTGAGCATAACCAGAAATTCATGAACCGCGTGTTTGAGGAGAGTGGTCTGGAATTTCACGAGCTCATCACCAGCGTCCCCTCTGTGTTTATCCATAAAAACCACCCGCTGGCGGCCAAGACCTCCGTGACCTTTGAAGACTTGCAGCCCTATCCCTGCATCATGTATGCCCTGGACGCGGACGCGCCCTCCATTCTGCATGAGGAATTTCTGGCGGCGGACTTTTACCCTAAAAAGGTGAACATCATCAGCGATCTTTACCAGAGTCTCCAGGTGATGACCGCCTGTAACGGCTATGATTTCGGCATCGGCGTTATCTCGGAGGGAAATAAGGCCCTGGGTGTCGAGAAGCGGCCTATTGAGGGGTTTGACCAGACCATCTCCATCGGCTGGGTCTGCCGGAAATCCCATGTGCTCAGCCCTCTGGCAGCGGAATTTGTGGAGAATCTGAAGAACTTCAGCGTAGATACGTAACAGGCGAAACATATAAGCAAACAGGCGGAATGGGCATCCATGGATGCCCATTCCGCCTGTTTTCCAGTTTTTTTACAGGGGGAGTCACTGCTCAGCGGCGGAAGCATCCGCTTCCAGCCCCAGGCGGGCGAATTGCTCCGCGGGAGCGTCATTTTCCCGCATGAGCCGCACCATTTCCCCAATCAGGCGGCGCTCCTGCTGCCGGTCCTGAAGGGGATGCAGCTGGTGGGGGTCCTTGTCCAGGTCAAAGAGCAGGTCCCGCCGTTCCTCTTCCACGCAGGACATGAAGGGGTAGAAGTCTCTGGGCATGGGGACCTTCAGCAGCGGACAGTCCTTGGTGAAGGAGAAGGGTGGCGCCAACTCCAAACGGCGCAGCTCCTCCGGCGCGTACATGGCCCGCTGGTGGAGGGGGAGAAGGGTATAATCATACAGCGCTTTGCCGGGGCGGTCAGCCCGCATATAGACGTAGTGCCCGTCTGTGACGCAGACATGAGAGCCGTGCATTCCGAACAAACAACTCTCCCGGACAGGCGTGTCGGACTGGAGCACGGGACGCAGGTCATGTCCCTGCATATCCGGAGTGGGGTCTACGTCGAAAAAGCGCAGCAGCGTGGGGGCCAGGTCGATGGTCTGGACCAAGGCGCTCCGGGCTGTATCCGCGGCCTTACCCCGGGGGTCCCAGATAAACAGCGGCGTGTGGACCAGCTCCTCATAGAAGGGGGAGCGGTTTTTCGCCCACCAGTCGTGTTCCCCCAGCAAAAAGCCGTGGTCCGTGGCAACGATCAACATCGTGTCTTTCCACAGGTCATAACGGTCCATGGTGTCCAACAGGCGGCCCAGATAGGTGTCGCACATGGAGAGCAAAGCGCCGTACTGGTTGCGGCAGTGTGCCTGGGCGCTGAGGGATTCCGTGACCTTCGCGTAATCCGGCCAGTCGAACCGGGGACCGTCGTAGTCATCGGGGTACAGCGCCTGATAGCGTTCCTGGGTGAAAAATGGCTCATGGGGGTCAAAGGGCTCCACATGGAGCAGCCAGTTGTCCGCGTCACGGTTGACCTCCAGAAAATCCTGCGCCAGATGGAATACCTGGGCCAGGGGCTGCTGCTCCTCACAGGTAAAATAAGCGCGGTTGATGGTGTCCTGGCGGCTGGCCTGCCCCAGGTGCGGTGGAATGACCGGGTCCTCCACCCGGGCCTTCCAGGGGTCTCCCTCCTGGCCGCGCACGCACTCCCAGGAGTTGTAGCGGGTGTGGTAAGTGGCGCCGCCGTCCTCCCAGTAGTGCTGGTGGTCGGAGATAAGGTGGGTGTATACGCCGTGCTGCTTTAAAATCTGGGGCATGGAATCGTCGTAGGGCTCAATGGGTCCCCAGCTCCGGTGGAGGAAATTGTACCGTCCGGTATGCAGCTCCCGGCGGGCCGGCATACAAGGAAGGGAACCGGCGTAGCAGCGGTCAAAACGGACCGTGTGCCGGGCAAGACGCTGAAAGTTGGGTGTGATGGTCCAGTCACAGCCGTAGGGGGAGAGACAGTGGCGGTTCAAAGAGTCGAACAGCAGTAAGATTGCCCGCAAGGTCATTCACATCATTTCTTTTTGATCTCCCGCTCCTTTGTGAGCGGGGCTGCATTCAGAGTAGCATTTCACGGCCCGGCTTGTCAACCAGGGAGGCGGCTGGGAGGGGCCGGCGGCAAAAAAGATAGTTTTTCGCCGCATTCTCTGATATACTTTTTTCGACATGTTTCGACATGAACAAAGACCGCGTGCGCAGCGGCGCACGGGAGCGGAGGAAACGATGGCTTGTATGTGCGGAAAAAAGCGGGAAAAGCCGCGGAAAATCTTCCGGGTGGTATTTCGGACGGTCATGCTGAGTATTGCGTGCGTGCTGGTGATGGCGGCCGCCACGGTGATCTATTTCA
Organism: Oscillospiraceae bacterium; assembly: GCA_021771265.1. Taxonomy (GTDB): domain Bacteria; phylum Bacillota; class Clostridia; order Oscillospirales; family Oscillospiraceae; genus Oscillibacter. The sequence goes on along the minus strand of JAETPK010000061.1, from coordinate 8,330 downwards.
CGGTGCGCTTTGTCCTCATGGAAAAGGGGCAGGCCCGTGTGGAGGTGCTGGAGCAGATCAGTGACGTCAGCAGCAGCAACCGCCATTCCATGGAAAATGTAATGGATATGATTTATGGGGAGCTGTATCCCCAGTTGGTGGACGGCGAGGTGGAGGAGCAGACCCTGCAAAAAAGCCTGGATGAGATGCAGGAGCTCCTGGACAAGGTGGGGATCGACGCCACCATCGACGTGGTCATCAACGCCCGGAAGGTTTATATGACGGACAATGAAACAGACGAGAGCATCCGGAACCTGCTGAACTCCTATTGGTACATCAAGCATTACAGCGGCGAAACGGCGGAGAGCTGGAATCTGCGGTTCGTGGATGTGAAGGATATCAGCAGCTACTACCTCTCCTACGGCCGAACGGTATACGACCGGGACGGAAAGTCGGCCGCAGTCATCGTCATCAACACATCCCAGAAAGAACAGTTCCGGGCACTGCAAAAGCTGGTGGGTGAGAGCGACAAGGTGTACATCCTGGACCAGAACGGCATTGTGGTCTGCCATTCCAAACCTCAGATGGTGGGCACCTGGCTGGCCAATATGAATACCTTTTCAGAAAAGTACGGGTATAACGACTCCCGCATTCTCCAAAAAAACAACGAAAGTTATATGGTATCCAACTACCATGACCCTGAAAGCAATTGGACGTTCGTGGAGGAGCAGAATATTTCCAATCTGCTGACCAGCGTGGTGCATGTGCTGGCGACATGTATTTTGACGGTGATCGCCACTGGTGTTCTCGTCATTCTGGCATCATATGTGCAGGTGCAGCGCGCCCTGCGGGACCTGACGGTCTTTACGGAGAGCATTGGCCGTATGGACCCGGAGGAGCTGGAGGTCGTGCCGGTGCAGTCCCGCTATCAGGAGGTAACGGTCCTGGGCTCCGTCTTCAACCACATGGTGGTGGAGCTGCAAAAGCTGATCGTGGATATCCAGAACCGGGAGGCGGAAAAGCTGCGGTCGGAATATGACTTTTTGCAGACCCAGCTGAGCCCCCATTTCATGCACAACACCCTCATTGCGATCAAGAGCCTCATGGCCATGGGACGGCTCCAGGAGGCCAGCAATATGATGAGTGAATTTGTGGAGCTGATCTATATCCCCACCAGCACGGAGATCCCCATGGTGCCGCTGCGGGAGGAGATCCACCTGCTGGACAACTTTGTGTCCATCATGAATTGCAGGACGGTCAAGGACGTGGCCTTCGTACACAATATTCCGGAAAGGCTGCTGGATATCCCGGTTCCCCGCATGATCCTCCAGCCCATTGTGGGAAATTCCTTTTTCCACGGCTTCGCGGACCGAGAGAGCGATTGCCGGATCTCCATCACGGCAGCGGTGGACGGGAAAATGCTGGAGATCACGGTGGAGGACAATGGCGAGGGCGTGTCCCCTGCCCGGCTGCAGGAGATATCCACCGACCAGTACGCCTCTGTGGGGAACCATCACGGCGTTGGCATCCAAAACGTCAAAAAACGGCTGGGGATCGTGTACGGCGGCAGCTCCAATGTCATCGTGCAGAGCATTTATCGGCAATTTACAAGGGTGATCCTGCGGATCGACGGCTATGACCATCCGCTGATGAACCTGGCGGCCCAGCGCATCGTGCGCAATGACATTCCAAAGGAGGAAAAGTATGAAGATCTTGGTAGTTGATGACGAGGCGCTCATCAATCAGTATGTGGTCCAATGTATCCGGGATACGGACTGCAACGTTCAGATCGTGGGGACGGCGACCTCCGGGGAAAAGGCGCTGCGGATCCTGCGGGAAACGCCGGTGGATCTGGCGTTTGTAGACATCACTATGCCGAAAATGGATGGCCTGGAGCTTTTGCGGACCATCAAGGCCGAGTATCCCTCCACCATGGTGGTCATGCTGACCTGCCATGACGAGTTTGAGTATGCCCGGCAGGCCATCCAAAACAAGGCGGACAACTATATCCTAAAATCCGAGCTGACGCCGGAACACATGGGAAAAGTGCTGGAAGAGCTGCGCAGCATCCGCAAACGGAGCGGACTGGCCCGGCAGACCGGCCTTTTAAAGCAAAATGACTATCTGAAAAAGCTGATGTCCGACAGCGGAGGCATCTATGTCATCACAGAGGAAAACCTGCGGAAAAACAACATTTTCCTGCGGGATGATGGCTTTATCGCCCTGTGCTTTCAAAATATCAGCGGCAATCTGGAAGCGGTCCTGGCGGCCACGGAGTCGGATTATGAAAATCCGGTGGTCTATGCCTATAATGACGACCTGACGGTATTGCTGCTGAATATCCGCAGGACCGGCCGGCAGTGGGACACCTTTGACGCGCTGTATACGGAGCTGGACCGGTATTTCCGCAACGTCCGGAAACAGATGACGGGACATTTGGGCCACAGCCGGATGTTTTTCAGAATGGCCCGCTTGGGCGAAGCCATCACAGAGGCGTTAGAGGCCCACAACGACGCCTTTTACCTGGAAAAAGGGAACAGCGAAGCACCCTATGCGGAGCGGGCCGCCCATTTGCAGAAGCTGATGACGCAGACGGCCATCCGCATCGAAGAAGGCAGCTGGGAGGCGTCCCGTTCGGCGCTGCTGGAGGCGCTGGAATATGCCAGGCGCCAGCACGCCGATGCCGTCACGCTGAAGCGGACCATCCAGCAGGTGTGCGCCGTTTTGAAGGAGCACTGCCCGGCGGAGCTGGACACCTGCGAGCGGCGGCTGTCCCAGGCGGAGGATTTTCCGGCGCTGGAGGCGGGCGGCGCGCTGCTGGTGGAGGCCATGGAGCGCCAGAGCGGCGCCTATTCCTCCGCCATCAGCGGCGCGCTGGCGTTTATGGAGCAGCACTACGCCGAGGACCTGACGCTGAACATGGTGGCGGACCACGTGTTTTTGAACCAAGAATACCTGTCTCGCCGCTTCAAACAGGAGGTGGGCATGACCTTCTCCGAATATTTAACGGCTCACCGCCTGAAACGGGCGAAGGAGCTGCTGGAAACCACTGGACTGCGGATCTCAGAGGTGGCGGAACAGGTGGGCATCCCCAATATCAGCTACTTTTCCACGACCTTCCGCAAGAAATTCGGCTGTTCGCCCTCGGATCTGCGCCCTAAAAAGCCCAAAGACTTTTCGTAAATTTACGTGCAGGTCAAGAAAATGAAAAAATACATCAAATTTCTGCAAGACGTTTGAAGGAGATTTGGATAAAATGTAGAAAACCAAGAAAGAAGGAGGAGCAGACCCATGAAAAAAAGTTTTGGCAAACTCTTTACAATGTCCCTTGCAGTTCTGATGCTGCTGACCCTGGCCGCTTGCGGAGGTTCCGGCAAAAGCTCGACCTCTGAGAAAACCGAGGCTCCGGCGCAAGGCAGCGAGTCCGCAGGGGAGCGGACCTTTACCGCCAGCGGCGAGACTCTGAACGTAGGCGTTCAGTCCAACATCATCTCCATCCCCACGGTCTATGCCTATGAGCATGGCTATTACGAGGAACTGGGCCTGGACGTCAATCTCATCATGTTCCCTAACGGCTCTCCCGAAAACGAGGGCCTGGCGGCCGAGCAGCTGGACCTGGCCTCCAACGGCCTGGCCTCCGTGTACTCCATGGCCTCCGGCCTGTGTGACTGGATCGGCGAATCCGACAGCGGTTCCTCTACCCTTTTCATTTATATGCGTCCTGACTGCGACGCCCTGAACTATAAGGGCGAGATCGAGGGCAAGCCTGATATGTACGGCAGCGCGGAGAGCCTGAAGGGCCTGCGGGTTTTGGGTCCCACCTCCACTATGGAGCAGTGGGCGGCTGCTTCCTACTTCAGCCAGTTCGGCCTGGAAGCCGGCGTTGACTATGAGTACCTGAACATGGACCGTGCCGCTGCGGCACAGGCGGTTCTCACCGGCGAGGGCGATGTCTTCGTGGCGACGGACGTGGACTATGCCAACATGATGGAGCAGGCTGGCTTTGTCAAGGTGGCTGACTGCATGGACGCCACCGGCACCAACTTCAACAACGGCTTCCTGGTCCGCAAGGACATCCTGGAAGATCGCTATGACGATGTGGTTCTGTTCCTGCGGGCCATGTACAAGGCCGCCGGGGAACTGCAGGACCCTGAGCTGCGCAATGAATTTGCTTACAAGTACTACTCCGACAATGGCAAGCCCGCCACTCCCGAGGATGTGGCCTATGAGACGGAGGTCCGGCCCTTCCTGACCGCGGAAGACCTGGCTGCTGACGATTTCTATCTGGGCTCCGGTGCCTTGCAGGTCGGCGAGTTCTTTGCCTCCATCGGTACCATCGAGGAGGACCAGGTGGCCATCATCGAAGAGGCCATCAACCCCAATCCCATGCGGGATGCCTTCGGCTATGATGTCAAGGGCGCGACCCTGGGCTAAGTAAAGAGACTGTTCCTGAGAAGGGGGCCATGCTCCATGGCCCCCTTTTTCAATCAAAAATTTTTCTGAGCGAGCTGAGAAGGGAGACACTCCTGTGAAGAAAAAGCAAGGCGCTCGGATGGATAAGTACCTGCTCGTCAGCGTGCTTTCCGTCTGTGTGGGTATTTTTGTGTGGTGGCTGGTCACAGACGGCCTGGGACTGTTCCGCTCCAACGTGCTGCCGTCCCCGGTGAAGGTCTGCCAGACATTTTTAAAAAAGTGGGTCGAAGCAAGGCCCGACGGTGCAACGCTGCTGCAGCATCTGATGGCCAGCCTGAAGGTTGCTCTGGGCGGCTATCTCATCGGTGCCCTGGTGGGCATTCCCCTGGGTATTTTCATGGCCTGGAACGACAAGGTCGACATGCTGGTGCGTCCGGTATTTGACCTGGTGCGTACCATCCCCGGCGTGGCGTGGACCTCCGTCATGGTCACGTTGGTGGGCATCGGCTATATGTCCAAGGCTCTGGTCATTTTCATTTCCGCCATGGTGGCCATGGTCATTAACAGCTATTCGGGCATCAAGCAGACGAAGACGGTCCATCTGTGGGTGGGGCAGACCTTTGGCGCCAGCAACTGGGACCTTTTGACGAGGGTGGCCATTCCGTCGGCGCTGCCCATGATCTTCACCGGCTTGGATGTGGCCCTGGGCTCTGCCTGGACTACACTGGTGGCCGCCGAACTGCTGGCCTCCACCCGCGGCCTGGGCTTCATGATCCAGCAGGCACGCGGTATCTTCCGCCTGGATATCGTCATTGTCGGCATGGTGGTCATCGCCATCACCGGCGCGATCTTGTCCTCCATCATTCGCAAGATCGGAGATAGGGTGGTCAAAGGAGGCAGACTGAGATGAGAGCTTATGAGAAAAACAAACGCCTGATCCTGGGCGCTGTGGGTATTTTTATCTTTCTTTGCATCTGGTACGCGGCTACGAAGCTGACCTCCCTGGGGAAGGTCATGCCGGACCCTGTCACGGTGTTTGGCGGCTTTTTCCATGCGTTTATCCAACCGATCGGCACGAGGACCATGACGATGCATATCCTCATCAGCCTGCGCCGTATGCTGATCCCCTATGTGTTCGGCGGCTTTTTCGGCGTGCTGGTGGGCGTGCTCATGGGCTGGTACAAGGCGGCGGACGCCATCTTCATGCCCTACATTCAGATGCTCCGTCCCATCCCGCCCATCGCGTGGATCCCCCTGTCCATCATCTGGTTCGGCTTTGACGAGGGGTCCAAGTATTTTCTGATCTTCCTGGCTTGCTTTTTCACCATCGCACTGACTACCTACAACGGCGTCCACTCCGTGGACGAGACCCTGGTCCGCGCCTCCAAAATGCTGGGCGCCAATGACCGGCAGCTGTTTTTGACCATTGTGCTGCCCACGACGGTCCCCTATATTTTCTCCGGCCTGCAGGTGGCGCTGGGCTCCGCCTGGGCCACCATCGTGGCGGCGGAAATGATCCGCTCCTCCGAGGGCGTGGGCTGGCTGATCGTCCGTGGGCAGGATGTGGGCAACATGACCCAGATCATGATCGGCATCGTGGCCATCGCCCTGACGGGCCTGCTGATCACCACGCTGATGCGGGTGCTGGAGAGTAAACTGTGTGCATGGACGGTGAGAGGCAAATGAGTGAAAATAAGAATGTGTTGATCGAATTCCGCCATGTGGACAAGGAGTTCGACAAGCCCGAGGAGGGCATGTATAAAGTCGTGGGCGACCTGAACATCCAGGTCCGTGAAAACGAATTTTTGGTGCTGTTTGGTCCCGGACAATGCGGCAAAAGCACGATTTTAAACATGATCGCCGGCTTTGAAATGCCCACGGCCGGAGAGATCATCTGCGACGGAAAAGCGGTGGACCGCCCCGGCCCCGAGCGGGGCATGGTGTTCCAGAATACCGCCCTGTTCCCCTGGCTGACCGTCATGGGCAACGTGGAGTACGGCCCCAAGATGCAGGGTGTGAAAAAAGAGGAGCGCCGCCGCCGGGCCCAGAAGTACATCGATCTGGTGGGCCTGCAGGGCTTTGAAAATTCCTTCCCGGTCAAGCTCTCCGGTGGTATGCAGCAGCGGGTGGGCATCGCACGGGCCTACTGCAACGAACCCCTGGTCATGCTGCTGGACGAGCCCTTCGGACATCTGGACGCCCAGACCCGCTATCTGATGCAGGACGAGCTGACCCGCATCTGGCAGGCGGAAAAGCGCACGGTCATTTTCGTGACCAACAACATCGAGGAGGCTGTCTACCTGGCGGACCGGATCCTGGTCCTGCGGAACTGCCCCACCGGAGTCAAGGCGGAGTATGAGATCAACCTGCCCCGCCCCCGGAACTACACGGACCCGGAGTTTCTGCGGCTGCGCCGTGAGATCGACGCGGTCGTGGACCATACCCTGTGAGGAGGCCGGCTGACATGGAGAAAAAAGAACCCAAGGTCGTGGTGAATCACCTGACCAAAAAATTCGGCGATCTTCTGGTGCTGGATGACCTGAATTTCGAGGTGCAGGAGGGCGAGTTCCTGTGCATCGTGGGCCCCACCGGCTGCGGCAAGACCACGTTCCTCAACAGCCTCACCCGGCTGTACGAGCCCACCGCGGGAGAAATTTTGGTCAACGGCATCCCGGTGGATCCCAAAAAGCAAGATATTTCCTATATCTTCCAGGAGTATTCCTCCTTCCCCTGGCTGACTGTGGAGCAGAATGTCCGCTTTGGCCTGGAGATCAAGCGGGTCCCCAAGGAGGAGGCGGACGCCAGCGTGGAGGAGATGCTGGATATCGTGGGCCTGACGAAATTCCGCAGCTACTATCCCAGCCAGCTTTCCATCAGTATGCTGCAGCGGGTAGCCATTGCCCGTGCCTTCGCCACGAAGCCGGAGCTGCTGCTGATGGACGAGCCCTATGGACAGCTGGACATCGACCTGCGCTTCAAACTGGAAGACGAGCTTTTGAAGCTGTGGAAAAAGACCGGCACTACCGTGCTGTTCATCACCCACAACATCGAAGAGGCGGTCTACCTCAGCCAGAACATCATGGTCCTGACCAACAAGCCCACCTCTGTCAAAACAGTCCTGCACAATCCGCTTCCCCTGCCCCGGGATGTCATGTCCCAGGAATTTGTGGACCTGCGGAACCAGGTGACAGACCTGATCAAATGGTGGTAACATAAAACCGGCCGCCTGTCCAGCAGGCGGCCGGTCCTCTTCCAAGGAACAGATGAACGCCCCCAAGAAGCGATCGCGCTTTGTGGGCGGCAAGGAAAGGAAGGATCGTATGCCAAAGAATATCCTGCTGTTTATGACGGACCAGCAGCGGGCGGAGTACGTGGGATATGCGGAAAACAGCTGCGGCGCGGTGACACCCAACATCGACCGCATCGCCGCCCACGCCCATTTCACCAACTGTCAAACCACAAACCCCATCTGCACGCCGGCCCGTACCTCCCTTATCACCGGGCGCTATTCCCGCCAGATCGGCACCCTCACCATGGCTGGGGACCTGTTTCCCCAGATCCCGACGTTCATGCAGGCCCTGCAAAAGGCGGGATACACCACTTACGGCATCGGCAAGTTCCACTATCTGCAAACTTATCCCTGGTCCACGCCCCGGGGCTGCGGCATGGACCCGGTGGCCGGCGTGGAGGGTGAGAAAACATTCGGCTATGACTTCGTATGGGAGACTGCCGGCAAGCAGCAGGTGGTGGGCAATTACTGCTTTTACGGCGATTACCTGAACCAAAAGGGCATGCTGCCCGCCGTGCGGGATTTCTTTGTGGAATGCGGCGGCATCAACGGCGACACGGCGGACCACAACTATGACAAGGCCCTGCCCTGGCCCTTTGACGAGGCGGATTATATCGACGTGGTGACGGGCCGTGTGGCCCGGGAGCAG
>JAETPK010000158.1 GCA_021771265.1 Oscillospiraceae bacterium | reverse complement strand
TTCATGGGCTCCCCCATGTCCAGGACGAAGATCTCCCCGCCCTTTGCATAGGCCCCGGCCTGTAACACCAGCGACACCGCCTCCGGGATCGTCATGAAATACCGGATGATATCCGGATGGGTCACCGTTACCGGACCGCCCTGCTCGATCTGCTTTTTAAAGAGCGGGATCACGGACCCGTTGCTCCCCAGTACGTTCCCGAACCGCACGGCCACAAAGTCCGTCTTAGACCTGGCGTTCATCATCTGCACCACCATCTCGCACATCCGCTTGGACGCCCCCATGATGTTGGTGGGGTTCACGGCCTTGTCCGTGGAGATCAGCACGAAGCGCTTAGTACCATACTTGTCCGCCGCCTTTGCCGTCTTATATGTACCGAACACGTTGTTCTTGATGGCCTCGTTGGGGCTGTCCTCCATGAGGGGCACATGCTTGTGGGCCGCCGCATGGTACACGATGTCGGGGCGGTATTTCTCAAACACCGTCTCGATCCGGTGGGTGTTCCGGACAGAGCCGATGAGCACCACCAGGTCCAGGTCCGGATACTTTTCCTTCAGCTCCAGCTGGATGTCGTAGGCGTTGTTTTCGTAAATATCAAAGATAATTAACTGCTTCGGGTTATGGCTTGCCACCTGGCGGCACAGCTCGCTTCCGATGGAGCCGCCTCCCCCGGTCACTAAGACCACCTTGCCGCTGACGTAGCCCATGATCTCGTCTAAGTTCACCCGGATGGGATCCCGGCCTAAAAGGTCCTCGATCTCCACATTCCGGAGCTTTGCGATGCTCACCTCGCCGTTGATCAGCTGGTAGATGCCCGGCAGGATCTTCACCTGGCAGCCCGTCTCCCGGCAGATCTCGATGATGGCCTTCCGCTCCCTGGCGGAGGCTGACGGGATGGCGATGTAGATCTCGTCAATTTTGTATTCTTCGGCAAGCCGCGGGATGTCGTTCCGGTTCCCGGCCACGGGAACGCCGTTTAGGAACTTCCCGGCCTTGTTCTTATCATCGTCCACAAAGCAGACCACGCAGCCGTTGACCAGGGAACTGGTGGTCATCTCCTTCAGGATCACGGAGCCGGAGGTCCCGGCGCCCACGATCATGATCCGCTTTGCCGCCTTTTTACTGTGGTTCCCGAATAAGGAGATCACCACCCGGTAGGAGAGACGGATCCCCAGCTCTTCGGCACA
>JAETPK010000157.1 GCA_021771265.1 Oscillospiraceae bacterium | reverse complement strand
TTGAAATTTTATTGCCTTTCCAACAGCGGCCATTGCATCCGGCGAAAAATGGCGGTATACTGAATACCATCTTTTGACGAGGTGCGCCGCTATGAAAATTCTGGTCCTGTCCGATTCCCACGGGAATATCTCCAATATGGCCGCCGCCGTGGAGCAGACCGCTCCCCGGATGATCTTCCATCTGGGAGACTGCTGGCGGGACGCGGAAAAGCTCCACGACCTGTTTCCGGGCATTCCCCTGGAGCAGGTGCCCGGCAACTGTGACCACCGTCCCTCGGAGCCGTCGGAGCGGCTCCTTTGCCTGGCGGACAAGCGCATCCTCCTGTGCCACGGCCATACCTACGGCGTCAAGCAGTCCCTGCTGACCGCCGGCTACGCGGCGGAGGAACAAAATCTGGACCTGTTCCTCTTTGGTCACACCCACCGCCCCCTGGTGGACCGGCGGGGGAAGACTCTGTTTGTGAATCCCGGCAGCATCGGCGACTACCGCCGCCCCTTTTATGCCGTTGTCACCATTGTGGACGGTAAGCTGGACGGCCGCACCGTGCCTTTGGAGCAGCTCTGGTAAACAAAAAAGCGCCTTCCGGCTGTGCCGGAAGGCGCTTCTTTACTGATTTTATCCGTGCTCGTGACCGCAGGTCTCACAGTGGCCGCCGCAGTCTGCCAGCTCGTCGCCGTAGGGAATGCCGTTTTTGTCATAGTAGTCCTTCACCGCCGCCCGGACAGCCTCTTCCGCCAGGACTGAGCAGTGGAGCTTGTGGGCAGGCAGGCCGTCCAGGGCCTCCACCACCGCCTTGTTGGACAGCTGAAGCGCCTCGGCGACCGGCTTGCCCTTGATGAGCTCCGTGGCCATGGAGCTGGTGGCGATGGCGCTGCCGCAGCCGAAGGTGTTGAACTTCACATCGGTGATGACCTGGGAGGCGGGGTCCACCTTGATATACATCCGCATAATGTCGCCGCACTTGGCGTTGCCCACCTCGCCGATGCCGTCGGCATCCTCCATCTTGCCCACGTTCCGGGGATTCTGGAAGTGGTCCATTACCTTGTCGCTGTATAAAGCCATGTTATGTGTTCTCCTTGTATTATAGAGTAGTAGTTATTAGAGCCCCTCTCCAAGGGCAGTGCTACACTGTAAGGGATGCTGTGGATTGGTTGTGTACTCCTACCACGAGATGGTTCCTGAAAGGTTC
>JAETPK010000060.1 GCA_021771265.1 Oscillospiraceae bacterium | reverse complement strand
AAGTCATCCTCAAAGTCATCATCTTCGTCCTCGCCGAAGACAACATCCTCCACATCCTCCAGGTCATCGCTGACAGCGTCCAGACCGTCGCCCAGCTCGTCGGCGTAGTCCTTCATATCCTCCAGTTCCAGCGCGATATCATCCAGAACGTCGATGATGGCTGCGATCAGCTTGCCCTCCTTCTTCTCAGTGTCCAGCTCCATGCCCTCCAACAGGCCCTTCAGGTAAGCGACTTTCTCAGTGATCTCCATAGCAATAGCTCCTTTCGTCATGCAAAGCACAGCAAGTTTTATTGTGACAGAAAGGGGGGAAGCAGCTCCCCCCTTTCCAGTATTACTCCTTTACACGGCCCAGATACTCGCCGGTACGGGTATCGATCTGGATCTTCTCGCCCTCGTTGATGAACAGGGGCACCTTGATCTGCGCGCCGGTCTCCAGGGTGGCGTTTTTGGTGACATTGGTGGCGGTGTCGCCCTTCACGCCGGGCTCGGTCTCGGTGACCACCAGGTCCACGAAGTTGGGGACCTCCACGGTGAACACGCTGCCCTTGTAGCTGACCAAAGAGCACATGGTGTTCTCCTTCACGAACTGGAAGGCATCGCCCAGCACGTCCTTGTTCAGGGGGACCATGTCGTAGGTCTCCGGGTCCATGAAGTAGTACAGGTCGCCGTCGTTGTAGCTGTACTCAGCGCTCTTGCGCTCCACGGCGCCCTGCTCGAACTTGGCGGTGGGGTTGAAGGATTCCTCACGGATGGTACCGGTAATGACGTTCTTGTACTTGGTGCGCACGAAAGCGGCGCCCTTGCCGGGCTTCACGTGCTGGAAGTCCACAACGACCATGGGCTTCCCATCCATCTCGAAAATCATACCTTTCCGGAAATCGCCGGCAGTAATGGTAGGCATAGTTTGTTCCTCCTCACAAATCTTACGAGAAAACGACCGTGGAAGGACATTTTCTCTATTTTTTCTATATCTAGTAAAATAACCGTTGATATTTTACCGTATGTTGCCCGTTATTGCAAGTATTTTTCAGCCAGTTCTTGGTTTTTTTCAGCGTCCGCCTGCCATTTTCCGGCGGCACAGGGCCTTACTGGGCGCCTGCAGGGCATGCAGGACCTTCTGCCAGGCGGTGACGGCGCCGCCCACCGGCTCCACCATCAGACTCAGCACCCCGGCCCGCCGGGCCGCCAGCACATCTGTCAGCAGCTTATCCCCCAGCATGGCAGTGTGGGTCCGGTCCGTGCCCGTCCGGGTCATGGCGGCCTCCAGCCCCCGGGTGGAGGGCTTACCGGCCCGGCCCTGGTACGGCACACCCAGGTCGGCGCAGAATTCCGTCACCCGGCTGCCGGAGCGGTTGTTGGAAACGATCATAAAGCGGATGCCGGCACGGTCCAGGGCCGCGATCCAGTCCCGCAGGGACTGATCCGGCTGCCGGGTCTTTTTGGCGGCAAGAGTAAAGTCCAGGTCGCTGAGCAGCAGGGTGATGTTCCGGCTTTGCAGGTACTGCGGCGTGATCTGGGCATATGTGTCAAATATCCGGTCCGGGACAAGAGAAACGGGCATAGCTGGCTCCTTGTCTGCATAGTTTTGAAAACAGTATAACAGTTTTTCACGGATCGTACAAGGGGGAATTGGCTTTGCAGACCTATCTGGCAGTGACGCCGGACGCCTTGCAGGAGGCGTCCCGCTTCTGCCGTTCCATGGCCCACGTGGCCTACCGCATCGGCCCGGGGTCTGTTCTGCTGCGGCAGAACCTGCTGCTGAAGACCCGCGGCGGCCTGCTGTCCGTCAGCGACCTGGAGGCGCCGGACATCGGACAGCCGCAGGCTCTCTGCGCCGCGGTGCTGCGGGAGTGTGTACGGCGCAGCTACACCGGCGTTCTGCTGGATTTTGAGCAGCCGCCCCGCCGGGACCGCGTGCTGTTTGCCCAGGCTTTGGCGGAGCAGCTCCGCGCCGGCCGGCGGACGCTGTATCTTCCCGAGCGGTATGCGGATGAGGTCCCCGGCGGCGTGCCCCTCATCTGCACCGCCCTCTCCGGCGGCAGTTTCCGCCAGCGGCTCCAGGAGGCCGCTGAGGCCCGGGGCGGCGCCGGACAGCTGGCTCTGGATGTGCAGCGGCTGCGGATGGACTTCCGCCTGCCTGCCAGGACCGGCCAGGGTGAGCCCCTCTCCCCCGCCGCGTTCCGCGCCTTGATGGAGGAGCGGTCTCCCACCGTCTTTTTCTCCCAGGATCTGTGCGCCCGCTATTTCACCTATACCCGAGACGGCGACGCTCATTTCGTTTTGTTCGATGACGCAGAAACTTTGCGGCAAAAGCTGAAAATCGGCGCCGCCATGGGCTTTTCCGCTGCTTTTTTCATGTGGCCGGAGATCCGGGACATCGCGGGGCAGCTGGGACTTCGATAAAAGAAGTACCGCACCATGCGGTGCGGTACTTTTTATGCATTAATAATAACGCTTCTTGTTCTTGCGAGCGGCCTCAGACTTCTTGCGGCGCTTGACGCTGGGGCTCTCATAATGCTCTCTCTTGCGGACCTCGGCAATGACGCCAGCCTTGGCGCAGCTGCGCTTGAAACGCTTCAGTGCGCTGTCGATGGACTCGCCGTCCTTCACATGAATTTCAGACATCTATATTTCCCTCCCTCCGAGGTATCCGGCTCAATCCAGGATACTTTAAGGGCCATAATCTATGGCGTTAACAAAGCTATTATACGGACCTTTTGGGAAGTTGTCAAGGATTTTATGAAAAATCCACACATTCTGTTTTCCGCAAGCGGAAACGACCCGCAAACACACTTGGCGCGGTCCCTCATTGGGGCTTCACGATCAGGTTCACCAGGCGGTTCTTGGCACCCCACAAAATCTCCCGATTTTGCGGGGACCCCGCATTTGACGCAACCGGGCAGGCAAAGCCCGCCCGGTTCAAGGTTTTTGCCTGCGGCAAAAACGCTTGCACGCGCCACCTGGCGCGGTCCCTCACTGGGGCTTCACGATCAGGTTCACCAGGCGGTTCTTCACCAGGATGGTCTTGACCACCTGCATGCCTTCCAAGGCTTTTGCCACCTTGTCCACAGCCTTGGCGGCTTCCAGCACGGCGGCCTCCTCACTGTCGGCGGGGACGGTGATGGAGCCCTTCAGCTTGCCGCCCACCTGGACGGCCATGTTGACAGTGGACGCCACGGTCTTGCTGGCGTCGTACACAGGCCACTCCGCCTGGCAGCACATCTTGCCGGTCTGCGCGGCAAAGCCCAGGCTCTCCCACAGCTCCTCGGTGATGTGGGGCGCGAAAGGATTCAGCAGCAGGATCAGGTCCTTCATATCGCCCCGGGTGACGCCGTTAGCGGACATCTCGTTCACCATGGTCATCATGGCGGCGATGGCGGTGTTCATCTTCAGGCAGTCGATATCGTCCGTGACCTTCTTGATGGTCTTGTGGATGATGGCCTCGTTGGCGGGGGTCACGTCGAAGCTCTCCGCCGCGCCTTCCGCCAGGTTCCACACCCGGTCCAGGAAGCGCTTGGAGCCCTTGACGGCGTCCGTGGACCAGGTGGCCGCCTGCTCAAAGTCGCCCACGAACATGATATACAGGCGCATGGTGTCGGCGCCGTACTGGGCCACAATGTCGTTGGGGTTCACCACGTTGCCCCGGGATTTGGACATCTTCTCGCCGCCCTCACCCAGGATCATGCCGTGGCTGGTGCGCTTGGCGTAGGGCTCCTTGGTGGGCACCACGCCGATGTCATACAGGAACTTGTGCCAGAAGCGGCTGTACAGCAAGTGCAGCGTGGTGTGCTCCATGCCGCCGTTATACCAGTCCACGGGAGACCAGTAGTCCAGTGCCTCCTTGGAGGCCAGTTCTTTGTCGTTGTGGGGGTCCATATACCGCAGGAAATACCAGCTGGAGCCAGCCCACTGGGGCATGGTGTCCGTCTCCCGCTGGGCGGGGCCGCCGCACTTGGGACAGGTGGTATTCACCCAGTCAGTCATCTTGGACAGGGGGGATTCGCCGGTATCGGTGACCTCATAGCTGTCCACCTCCGGCAGCAGCAGGGGCAGCTGGTCCTCCGGCAGAGGCACCCAGCCGCACTTGGGGCAGTTCACCAGGGGGATAGGCTCCCCCCAGTACCGCTGGCGAGAGAACACCCAGTCCCGGAGCTTGAAGTTGGTCTTGGGACGGCCAATGCCCTGTTCCGTGACCCACTTCTTCATGGCGGGGATGGCCTCCTTGACGGTCATGCCGTTCAGGAAGCCGGAGTTCACCATGATGCCGGTGTCATCCTTCAGGGTAAAGGCCTCCTTGGTGATGTCGCCGCCCTTGACCACCTCAATGATAGGCAGGCCGAACTTGGTGGCAAACTCCCAGTCGCGCTGGTCGTGGCCGGGCACGCCCATGACGATGCCGGTGCCGTAGCCCATGAGGACGTAGTCGGAGACGAACAGGGGCACATGCTTGCCGCTGGCGGGGTTGACGGCCTCGATGCCCTCCAGGCGGACGCCGGTCTTTTCCTTGTTCAGCTCGCCCCGCTCAAAGTCGGACTTACGGGCAGCCTCCTCCCGGTAAGCGGCCACTTCGTCCCAGTTTTGGATCTGGTCCTTCCACTGCTCCAGGAAGGGATGCTCGGGAGAGATGACCATATAGGTCACGCCGAACAGGGTATCGCAGCGGGTGGTGTAGACCGTCAGCTTGTCGCCGTTGGTGGCGGTGAAGTCCACCTCCGTGCCCTCGCTGCGGCCGATCCAGTTGCGCTGCTGGATCTTGACGCGATTGATGAAGTCCACATCCTCCAAGTCATCGATCAGGCGGTCGGCGTACTTGGTGATGGCCAGCATCCACTGGCTCTTCTCCTTGCGGATGACCTCGCCGCCGCAGCGCTCGCAGACGCCCTCCACCACTTCCTCGTTGGCCAGGACGATCTTGCAGCGGGTGCACCAGTTCACGGGCATGGAGGCCTTATAGGCCAGGCCCTTCTTGAACATCTGCAGGAAGATCCACTGGGTCCACTTATAGTAGCTGGGGTCGGTGGTATTCACTTCCCGGTCCCAGTCAAAGGAGTAGCCCAGCATGTGCAGCTGCTTGCGGAAGTTCTCAATGTTGTCGTGGGTCACCTTGGCGGGGTGGATGTGGTGCTGAACGGCATAGTTCTCCGTAGGCAGGCCAAAGGCGTCATAGCCGATGGGGAACAGGACGTTATAGCCCTGCATCCGCTTTTTGCGGCAAATAATATCCATGGCGGTGAAGGGACGGGCATGGCCCACATGGAGGCCCTGGCCGGAGGGATACGGGAACTCGATGAGGCCGAAGAACTTCTCCCGGGTCTTGTCTCCGGTGACGGCGGCGAAGGGCTTTTCCTCCAGCCACTTCTGCTGCCATTTTTTCTCAATGGCGGTAAAATCGTACTTCATATTTTTCTCCCTTTCGGATGTGATTACAAAAACAACCCCCGACCGTTTCCGGTCAGGGGCGTTGAAAACGCGGTACCACCCTGCTTCAGCTATCCATCGGACAGCCCTTGGGGGCCTGTAACGGGGCCAGCCGTTTCGCCCTACACGAGGTTCAGGCAAAAGACTCCGGGACCAGTATACCGCAGGCTCCCCCACCGGCTCACACCAGCCGCCGGCTCTCTTTGGGCGGGATATCCGGGCTTTCTTCCCATCAAAGTCGCTAACGGGTTTTATTTTATGAGGCTTTTGGGTGTTTGTCAAGGAAAAAGCGGAAATTCTTCCGCTTTTTCAACAGGCATCACTGATTCTCCGGGATGACGGCACCGTCAGGGGCGTACCAGGTGACGTCCCCCACCATGGTCTCCGCGTACCAGCCGTCGAAAGCCGCTTTCGTCACTTCTTCGCCGCCCAGCGTGTAATTGTACCCAGTGGCCCACTCCAAACGGTGGGCCAGTTCCTCCTGCTCAAAACGACCGTTCCGGAAGGCCATCCGCAAATAGGTGCTGTCGCCCGCCCCGGCGGCGCCGACATACACGCCGTTTTTCTGGAGCCCCTCAAACCAGCGCACATAGAGCCGCGTGCCGTAGACGGTGTCCTCCTCCCGGTGGAGCACCAGATAATTATAAGCCCCGTCCTGGAACAGCAGCACCAGCTCTGCCGTGCCGTCTCCGTCGATGTCCTGCACCGCCAAGCGGTCCAGGGTCAGTGTCTCCGGCGGCTCTTTCTCAAATCCGCTCCAGAGCTGGTCGCGGACCGCCGTCATGTCGGCGTCAAAAGGCTCCCAGTCATAGTCAGGGTAGCCGTCATAGGGTCCGGCCACCCAGCGGAAGGTCTGCTCTCCCCGCAGGACCGGGAGATAGGTCGTGAAGGCCTCATAATCCGTCTCTGGCATAGTGGCTTTCAAAGCGGAGCTATCCAGCTCCGGCAGCATATCCCGGGGCGCTTCCCCGAGGCCCTGCGTCTCTTCCGGGACCGGCATCTCCTCCGGCTCCGTTGGCGCCGGGGCGGGTGCCTCTTCCGTCCGGGCGCCGCAGGCCGTCAGAAAAAAGGCCGCCAGCAGCGTCAAAAGCGCGGCGGCCAGCATCAGTCGTTTTCTCATAAAGAACCACCCCTACCCTGTTTTTATGAACAGTATAGAGGTGGTTTTGATGTTATGTCTACTACTTTTCAGTTGCAAAGCGGTGACAAAAGATTACAGTCTCCTGCCTCAGTCCGCCGCCAGCACCCCGCTGAGGTCCAAGGGCGTGCCATCGCTCCACAGACGCCGCCCCACAAAATTTTTGATTTTGCGGGGTCCCCCATAATTTGACTCAAATGGGCAGGCAAAGCCCGCCCATTTCAAGGTTTTGCCTTGCGGCAAAACGCTTGCCCGCGCCACTCGGCGCGAAACAGACGTTTAGTCCGCCGTCAGCACGCCGCTGAGATCCAGAGGTGTGCCATCGCTCCACAGGCGCTCTAGGGAGTAGAACTCCCGGGCCTCGGGGGAGAACACATGGACCACCACGCAGCCGTAGTCCAACAGGACCCAGGTACCGTCCCGGTAGCCCTCCCGGCGGAGGGGGTCTTCTCCCGCCTGCTCCGCCATGGCCTTCTCCACGGCGCCGCACAGGGCGTTAATCTGGGTGTTGGAGCTGCCGGTGGCGAACACGAAATAGTCCGCCAGGGTGGTCTGCTCCGTCACCTGGATGGCGGAGATCTCCTTGCCCTTTTTCTCGTCCAGGGCCTTGGCGGCAATCATGGCCAGTTCTTTCGGTGTCATAACAAGCTTCCTTTCTGAATTAAAGTCATTCCGCCGCGGGCG
Source organism: Oscillospiraceae bacterium (assembly GCA_021771265.1). Lineage (GTDB taxonomy): Bacteria > Bacillota > Clostridia > Oscillospirales > Oscillospiraceae > Oscillibacter. The sequence goes on along the minus strand of JAETPK010000060.1, from coordinate 16,633 downwards.
GGGCAATGATGGTAAATTCCGGTTCCTCCGCCGGGGCCTCCGGCGGCTGGACAGGCGGCTCCACCGGTTCTTCCGCCGCAGGCGGATCAGGCGATTCCCCCGGGGCTTCCTCCGGCGTCACTTCCGTTGTTTCGTCCGCTGGGGCGGGCGGTGCCTCTCCGGCGGGCGGTTCCTCCCCCGGCGTCTCCACGGGTGTCTCCTGGGGCTTTACCGGCGGCTGGGCCGCCCGACTGTCCTCCACTCGGCCGGTGGTGGAGCTGAGAGAGCCGTCGGCGTTGACGGACATGATGTCCAGATCACGAAGGGTAAAGGTCTCCACAAAGGGGCTGAGCTTGTCGTTGACGATGTCCAGCAGCTCCCCGGCCACCGGCGTCACATAGGCAAGCTCCGTATACCGGCCCAGGCGCTTGCTCTCCGTCCGGCTGTATGCATTCGCGCCCCTCCAGGGCATGGTGAGGAACTCCACATTCTCCGGCTCCAGGCCACCCAGGAGGGCCTGTCTGCCGAACCACAGGATCTCCTGAAAGCGCAGGTCCGTCTCCACGTTCTCCTGAAACACCTTGGCGATCTTGCCGATGTTCAGGATATTTTCCGGCTTCATCAGCTGCTGGAGGACCGCCTTGAGGAAATCCTGCTGGACCTTCATGCGGCCGCTGTCGCCGATGCCGCCGTTCTTCTTTTTGTGTCCATAGGGACTGTCGTTGTCGTTGCCCCGCCAGCGGATCACCTGCATGGCGTCGCTGCCGGTGAGGGTCCGCAGCCCCTTCGCCTGCTCGATGACCAGGTCCTGGACTGGGTCGTGGTAGTCCATGTCGTAGGGCACGTCGAACTCCACGCCGCCGATGGCGTCCACCAGGGCGCCCACGGCCTCCCACTCCACCACCACTCGGTAGTCCGGCTCAAAGCCCACCAGCTGGGAGATCTCCTTGTACAGGGCGTCGATGCCCGTCTCTCCGCCGCCGTTGGCGTTGTAGATGGAGTTGATTTTTTTCACGTCCCAGGAGACGTTCACCATGGTGTCCCGGGGAATGGACATGACCGTGGCCTTTTGGTTGGTCACGTCATAGCTGGCCAGCAGCATGGTGTCCGTATTTCCGCCGCCACCCGTGTCCCGGCCCAGGATCAGGACCGTGTACCAGTCCTCGCTCTTCCGCTGGCCGCCCGCTTTCGGGCGAACGCCCTCGCCGTAGTCAACAACCGTCTCCGCGTCTTCCGTTTCTTCTTCAGGGGCCTCCGGCCGGACGAACAGGCTCTTCCAGCCCGCCACCGCCGCCAGGGCGACGGCCAGCAGGATGGCGATCAACAGCAGGACTTTTTGCTGCCGGGTCAGGCGGGTGCGCCGTTTCCCCCGTTTGGGCCGGTCTCTGGTCTCAGGCATGGCCGGCACCTCTTACACCGCCGGAGGCTGGTCAATGATCGAGAAGCCCGGCTCCTCTGCGGAGGGTTCCGCCGGTGCGGAGGGCTCCTCCGGCGTATCCGGCGCAGGTTCCGGTTCTGGCTGGGAGACGGGCGGCTTCGTATCCTCCGGCGGAGCCGTGGGCGTCTCCGGTGTGGTCTCCGCCGGAGGCGTGGGTGTTGTCTGCCCCGAGTCAGCGCCTTCGGAGCCGGTGCCCGTTTCCGTGTCAGGGTCCACTACGATGATCTCCCCGGTTTCCGGGTCCAGCACATTGCCGTTTTCATCCACCAGCGGCTCATCGTCATCCTCCTCCGGCACCTCCGGCGTCTGCGCAGGCTTCACCGGCGGCCGGGCCGCCCGGCTGTCCTCCACATAGCCGGTGGTGGAGCTGACGGAGCCGTCGGTGTTAACGGACATGATGTCCAGGTCACTGAGGGTAAAGGTCTCCACAAAGGGGCTGAGCTCGTTATTCACCAACTCCAGCAGCTCCCGGGCCTTGGGCACCACATAGGACTGCATATTCTGGTAGGTGCGGCTCCAGCAGGACACCGGCGTGTTGGGCATGGTGACGAATGTCACATCCTCCACCTTCAGTCCGCCCAGGACCGCCTGCTGGCCGAACCAGCAGATGTTGCTAAAGCCCAGGTCCGTCTCCACATTGTTCTGGAACACCTTGGCAAACTGGTTGATCTTGGTGATGTTCTTCACCTGGAGCAGCTGCTCCACCACGGCCTTCAAAAACGCCTGCTGGGTCTTGATGCGGCCCAGGTCGCCGTCGGGATAGCCGTAGCTCATGTTGTTGTCGTGGCGGTAGCGGATGACCTGCATGGCATCGTCGCCGCTCAAAAGGCGGTAGCCCTTCTCCTGGTGGATGTGCAGATCCTGGAGCGGGTCATCATAGTTCATGTTTCGGGGTACATCAAACCACACGCCGCCCATGGCGTCCACGATCTCGCCCACGGCGTCCCATTCCACCACTACCTGAAAGTCCGGCTCAAAGCCCACCAGCTGGGCGATCTCCTTGTACAGGGCGGTGATGCCCTTTTCGCCCTGCCCGTTCATATTATAGACAGAATTGATGCGCTTGATGTCCCAGGACACGTTCACCATGGTGTCCCGGGGGATGGACATGACCGTGGCCTTTTGGTTGGTCACGTCATAGCTGGCCAGCAGCATGGTGTCCGTGTTGCCGCCGCCGCCCGTATCCCGGCCCAGGATCAGGACTGTGTACCAGTTGTCGCTTTTCCGCTGACCGTCCGCCCGGGGCTGGGTGCCCTCGCCGTAATCGATAACTTCCTTGTTGGGGTCCTCTTCCCGGCTGGTGAGCTCCGGCTCCACAAACAAACGCTGGCAGGCCACGACCACCACCAGCGCAATGGCAAGCACCACGGCCACGGCGATGAGCGCCTTTTGCTGGCGGGTCAGGCGGCTGGGTTTTTTCGGCCTTTTTTCCGCCTGGCTCCCCGCCATGCGCTTTCCTTTTTTTTGTTTATCCCACATTGCGTTACCCTTCTTATCGTTTCAAGGCGTCCCGCGCCTCGATGGTGGCGCGGTGCACCGGGTTTCCCATATCCGTCATTTCCTGAATGGTCATCTCCAGCCCCAGGAGCAACCCCTCGTCCAGGTCTTTATAGCATACCCGGCGGAGTTTGTCCACTCCCGGAAAATCCCGGGAAGGCTCAATATAATCCGCCAGATAAATGATCTTTTCCAGCAGCGTCATGTTCCCGTGGCCGGTGGTGTGCCACCAGATGGCACTGTAAACGTCCGCGTCCACGCCGAACACGTCCCGGGCCACGGCGGCGCCGGTCTTGGCGTGGAGCAGTTTCAGCGCCTTTTGCTCCAGCTCATCCAGACTGATGCCGTAGCGGCCGCACAGTTCCAGCTGCTGCTCCATGTTCAGCTTTTTCGTGCAGTCGTGGAGCAGCGCCGCCACCCGGGCTTTTTCCACATCGGCGCCGTACCGCTCCGCCAGGCGGATGGCCTCCTGCTCCGTGCCCAGCACGTGGGGAATGCGCTGGTATTTGAGATAGCTGAGGGCCACCGGCCTCAGCTGGGAAAAGGGCAGGCGCTTCAGATCCGCGTGAGTGCCGTACAGCCCGTTGCGCAGGATGTAGCCATAGACAGCGGGAGGCAGCAGATGTCCGCCGCCGCCTTTCGCCAGCTGCTCCCGCAGCTCCGTGGAGGAGACATCCACCACGCCCGGGATGGTCATGGTAAAGATGCGGGCCTGTGGATAGGTCTTGTAAAGATAGTCCCGCTGGTGGGCGAACAGCTCTTCCGTGTCCGCCTCGGTCCGGCCAAAGGCCGCGATGCCCGCCAGGGAGAGGATCTCCTCCGGCGCATGCCAGGCCTGGAGGGTAAGGAACATGTCCGTCCCCATTAAAAGCCACAGCTCGTCATCGGGATACCGGGCCTTCAGATCCTTCAGTGTGTCAGAGGTATAGCTCTTCCCCTCCCGGTGCACTTCCAGATCCAGCACCCCTACCCTTCCGGCAAGGCCGGTCTGATCCGCCGCCAGACGGGTCATCTCCAGCCGCTGGTCCGGTGTGGGGGAGCCGGCGGGCAAGTCCTTGTGAGGCGGCAGCCCCGCGGGGATCAGCAGCAGCTGATCCAGCTTTAAAAGCTCCGCCGCCGCCCTGGCCGCCGTCACATGGCCCAGGTGAGGCGGATTAAAGGTGCCGCCGTAAATGCCAATTTTCATAGTTGCTCCTTTTGCAGTCTGATGCACAGCTTTAAAAAACAGAAAGCTCCATTTCGCCGTCCATGGGCACAAAGCCGTATTTTTCATACAGCGGCCGCCCCATGGCTGTTGCATCCAGCGTAACGGCGGTGACGCCCCGGGCTTTGGCATCCCCTACCAGCAGGTCCAGGGTGTGCCAGGAGATGCCCTGTCTTCTATAAGCGGGGTCCGTATAGATGTTCATGATATACGCGGTATTGCCGGTCGGGTTTCCATAAGAGGGCATGACCTGATAAAAGCTCATACCGCCGGCGCCCACAAACCGCTCCCCGTCAAACACCAGATAAGCGATGTGGCTGCCGTCCGCCAGGGCCCGCTGGTAGTAGCAGCGGATATGCGGCTCATAGGCGGACAGGTCCGCCGTTTCGTCCAACTGCTTGATAGCCCGCAGAATCAAAAGCCGTGTTCTGACCAGCAGCTCCAGATCCGAAATGGCCGCCTTCCGGTATGTCAGCTCCGCCATGGCGCCCGCCCCTCTCACTGCGGCCGCTTCTTTGCGGCCTTCACCAGCTGGATGCGCTTGTCCCTGGGCTTGGAGTGGCTCTCCCGGTACAGCACGAATTTGGTGCCGATGACCTGGACCACCTCGCTGCGGGTGGCCTTTGCCAGCTCCTCCGCCGCCAAGCGAGCGTCATACTCGATATTGTTCTCCAGCACCCGGCCCTTGATGAGCTCCCGGGCCTCCAGGGCGTCATCCGCCTGCTTCACCAGATTCCCGCTGATGCCGTCCTTGCCGATGTGGACGATGGTGTCGATACCGTTGGCCAGGCCCCGCAGCTGGGCACGCTGTTTGCTTGTCAGTTCCATGTGATTCTCCTAAATTATTTTGAATAGACGTTTATTTCCGCAAATAAGTTGCAAGCTTTTCCGAAAAAGCCGCCAGAGCCTTGCCCCGGTGGGAGATGGCGCTCTTTTCCTCCGCCGTCAGCTGGCCGAAGGTCTTGGCCAGGGAGGGAACGAAAAACACGGGATCGTAGCCGAAGCCGCCCTCTCCCATGGGCGCAAAGGCGATGGTGCCGTCGCACTGCCCCTCCGCCGTCAGGGTATCGCCATTGGGAAAAGCACAGGCGATGGCGCAGGTGAAGTGGGCCGCCCGGGTGGTCTGGCCCCGCAGGCTGTTCAAAAGCAGCGTATAGCGGCCCTTGTCATCCAGGCCCTCGCCGCCGTAGCGGGCGGAGTACACGCCGGGACCGCCGTTCAGGGCGTCTACGCAGAGGCCGGAATCGTCGGCAATGGCCGGCAGGCCGGAAGCCGCGCAGATGGCCTTTGCCTTCAGCATGGCGTTTTCCGCGAAAGTGGTGCCGGTCTCCTCCACATCCACGGTGATGCCCAGCTCCCTGGGGCTCACCACGTCTACGCCGAACCGCGCCAAAATGGCGCTCATTTCCCGGATCTTGCCGGGATTGTGGCTGGCAAGGACAAATTTTTCAGACATCAGAGCTTCCCTCCCAGCACTTGCTTTTGAATGGCCAGCAGCTCTCGGTTGCCCTTGGCGCACAGGCGCACCAGCTCCTGCTGCTCCGCCAGGGTAAAGGCCCGGCCCTCGCCGGTCGCCGTCCTCCACCAGCGTGCGGCAAGCCAGGCACAGCGCGATGAAGCCGCCGGTGACGGAGGCGGTGCGGGTGCCGCCGTCCCCCTGGAGCACATCGCAGTCGATGGTGATGGTGTGCTCTCCCAGCTTGCTCATATCCACGGCGGCCCGGAGGGACCGGCCCACCAGCCGCTGGATCTCCGCGCTGCGGGGACTGAGCTTCAGCTTGGAGACATCCCGCTTGCTGCGCTCCCGGTTGGCCCGGGGCAGCATAGAATACTCGGCTGTGACCCAGCCCTCCCCCTCGGGCACATGAGGCGGGGTCCGGTCCTCCACGCTGGCGCAGCAGAGGACCTTTGTGTCGCCGCACTCGATGAGGCAGCTGCCCTCCGCGAATTTCACGAAATCAGTTGTTATTTTGATGGGGCGCAATTCGTCAAACGCCCGGCCGTCTTTTCTTGTCATAGTCATTCCTCTTTACTACTTTCTATCAGATAATGGCCTCCACGTATTCCCGGGCGTCGAAGGGTTTCAGATCGTCGATGCCCTCGCCCACGCCGGCCAGCTTCACGCTCACACCCAGTTCCCGGGCGATGGCGATGACGATGCCGCCCTTGGCGGTGCCATCCAGCTTCGTCAGGACGATGCCGGTGAGACCCGCGGCCTCCTTGAACTGCTTGGCCTGGATGAGGCCGTTCTGGCCGGTGGTGGCGTCCAGCACCAGTAGCGTCTCCCGGGCGGCGCCGGGGCACTCCCGGTCGATGATCTTGGAGAGCTTGGAAAGCTCCGCCATGAGATTGGCCTTGTTGTGGAGCCGTCCGGCGGTGTCGCACAGCACCACGTCCACGTTCCTGGCCTTGGCGGCCTGGAGGGCGTCGAACAGCACGGCGCCGGGATCGGCGCCCTCGTGCTGGCGGACCAGCTCACACCCCGCCCGCTGGGACCAGATCTCCAGCTGGTCGGCGGCGGCGGCCCGGAAGGTGTCCGCCGCGCAGAACAGGACCCGCTTGCCCTCGCCTTTCAGCCGGCTGCCCAGCTTGCCGATGGAGGTGGTCTTGCCCACACCGTTGACGCCGATGAACAGCACCACGGAGGGGGCGGTGGACAGATCCAGCGCCGTGTCTCCCACATCCATCATGTCCACCAGGATGTCCCGCAGAGCGGCCTTGACCTCCTCCTGGTCGTGGAGTTTTTCCTTGCGGACCTTCGTCCGCAGCCGCTCCACGGCCTCCAGGGCGGTGTCCATGCCCAGGTCCGCCAGGATGAGAGTCTCCTCCAGTTCCTCAAAGAAGGCCTCGTCCGCCTCTGTGAAGCCGGAGAACAGGTTGGTGGTGATTTTTTTCAGTTTGTCAAAAAAGCCCATAGTTTCCTCCACAATTAGGAATTAGAAATTAGGAATGAGGAATTATTTTTGATCCCGGTCGATCTTTTCACCGCAGTCCTTGCAGTATTTGCCGGAATCGCGTCCCAGCCAAGCACCGCAGTGGAGACAGCGCATCCACATGTAACTTGCCGGAAGGACCGCAAAGATCACCAGGATACCAAGCGCACACATCAGGTCGATTTCAGTGAAGGCTCCCGCAAGCCCAATACAGAGGCCTGCGGCGAGTATGCCGATCAGGATCCTGGATTTTTGTCTAAGGCTCATTCGCGGTCTCCCTCACTTGATATTCAATTCCTTCGCCATGTCGTTCAAATTAATCGTCAAGATCTTGGAAACGCCCTGCTCCTGCATGGTGACGCCGTAGAGAACGTCGGCCTCCTCCATGGTGCCCCGGCGGTGGGTGATGACGATGAACTGGGTCCGGCCCGCCAGTCGCCGCATGTACCGGGCCACCCGGATGACGTTGGGCTCGTCCAAGGCGGCCTCGATCTCGTCCATGACGCAGAAGGGCGTGGGGTGGATCTTCAAAATGGCAAAGTACAGGGCAATGGCCACGAAGGCCTTTTCGCCGCCGGAGAGCAGGGAGATGGTCTTGAGGGTCTTTCCCGGCGGCTGGGCCTTGATCTCGATGCCGCAGCCCAGAACGTCCTGCTCGTCCTCCAGCTCCAGCGTGGCCTGCCCGCCGCCGAAGAGGTCCGTGAAGGTAGTCTGGAAGCTCTCGTTGATAAGCCGGAACTGCTCTGAGAAAATGCGGGTCATTTCGGCGGTGATGTCCTCGATGATGCCCTCCAGCTCGCCCTTGGCCTTTTCCACGTCGTTGCGCTGGTCCGTCAGGTACGTATAGCGGCCGTTCACCCGGTCGAACTCCTCGATGGCGCCGATGTTGGGGGTGCCCAGGGCCTTGATGTCCCGGTTCAGCTCGCCGATGCGGCGGGTGGCCTTGGGAACGCTCTCCAGCTCGATGCGCTGGGCCTGGGCGTCGCTGTGGCTGAGCTCGTAGTGCTCCCACAGCCGGTCCAGGATCTGCTTTTCCTCCATGGCGGAGGTAGCGATCCTCTGCTCCAGCTTGGAGGCGGAGCGCTCCAGGTCGGCGTACTGCTCGTTCATATCCTTCAGCTCCCGGTTCTGGGCGGTGCGCTGGGCCTCCAGCTCCAGCTTTTCCCGGTTCAGGTCTGCCAGACGCCGGCGGAACTCCTCCGCCTGGGCGGCCAGGGCCCCCTGAGTCTCCCGCCGCCGCAGGATGTCCGCCTGGGCGGCGTCGATATTCCGCTGATAGGACTGGAGGACTTCCTCCTTCTGGGCGCGGTCCCCGGTGAGGCTCTCCGCTAGCTGCCGCAGGTCGGCGGCGCGGGCCATGGTGGCCTCCTTTTGGGCTTCCAGAGCGGCGATGGCGCTCTTTTTGGCGGTGATGTCCTCCGCCAGGGCGCTGGACCTCGCCAGCAGCTCCGACTGTCCGGAAAGGGCTTCCTCCGCCTGGGCGCGGAGTCCGGCGGCCAGAGTCTCCTGCTCCGCCACGGCCTGCTCCGCCTGGGCGGACCGGGTCTGGTTGTCCGCTAAACGGCCCCGCAGGCTTTCCAGCTCGCCCTCCAGGTTCTCCAGATTTTCCTCTAGGGAGCGAAGCAAGATGTCAAAGTGGTTTTTGGTGCCCTCCAGGCGCAGCACCTCGTCCTCCGCCTGCCGGCGCTGGCTCTCCGCCGTCTCCAGCTCATACCGGGCCGCGGAGAGTTCCCGGGCGGCGGATTCCTCCGCCTGCTGGGCGGCGGTGAGCTTTTCGTGCATGGCGGCGGCGCGGCCATTGAGCTTTTCCAGCTCCGCCGCCCGGCTCAGCACGCCGGCGCTGCGGGAGGTGGAGCCGCCGGTCATGGAGCCGCCCCGGTTAATGACCTGACCGTCCAGCGTGACGATGCGGAAGGCATTGCGGTACTTCCGGGCCATGGCGATGCCGCAGTCCAGGTCCTCCGCCACCACGGTGCGGCCCAGGAGACTGTGGAAAATATTCTGATATTGGGGGGCATAGCTCACCAGGCGGGAGGCAAGGCCCACGAAACCGAACTCCCGTTCCACGCCGTCCAGCCGCAGCTCGTCGCCCCGGATGGCGGTGAGGGGCAGGAACGTGGCACGGCCGCCGTCCCGCTGTTTTAAGAAGTTAATGGCACTCTTGGCGTCCTCCTCCCGGTCCACCACGATGTTCTGGAGGCCCGCCCCCAAGGCGATCTCAATGGCCAGGGAGTACTGCTGTTCTGTTTTCATGAGGTTCGCCACAGGGCCGTGGATGCCCCGCAAGCTCCCCTTCGCCTGCATGACCACCTTGACGGCCTTGGAAAAGCCCTCGTAGTCCTTTTCCATCTCCGTCAGCAGACGGATGCGGTTATCCAGGGCGCCGACCTCCATTGTCAGCTGGACTTTTTTCTCACCGGCGGCGGCGGCTTTTTTCTTCCGCTCCTCCATCCGCAGGCTGTGGCCCGCGATGATGTTGCCCACGGCCTCCGCCTCATCCCGGGCGTCCTCCAGCGCGCGGCGGTTGGCCTTGGCCTCCCGACGGCTGGCGTCCAGCTGCTCCTCTGCCGAGGCCTTGTCCGCTTCCACGGCGGCGATGCGCTGGGCGAGCTGTCCGTTTTCCGCCGCGATGGCGGCAGCTTCGGCACGCTGGTCCGCGGCAGCAGCCACGGCCATGGCCTCCCGGCCCCGCAGGGCCTCCGCCTGGCTCTGGGCGCCGCCGGCCTGGTCGGCGGCGGCGCGGGCCTGGTCCAGTAAAGTCGTCAGCTCTCCGTTCAGCTCCGCCAGCTGCTCCTCCAGCTGACGGGCCAGGGCCTTCTGTTCCTCCGCCTGCCTGGCAAGGCCGCCGGCGCGGGTATCGCTCTCCGCCAGCTCCGCCTGGGCCCGCTGGATGTTTTCCCGGTTGTGGACGATGGTGCTCTCCAGCACCGCCATGGCGGACTCCTCGTCCTTCATACGCCCGTCCACGGCGCCGGCCTCTCCGCGGATGCGCTCGGCCTCCATGTCCTTTTTCTGCATGCGGGCGCCGAACTGCTCCCCCTCGGCGTACAGGGCGTCCAGCCGGGCCTTGGCCTCGTCCCGCTGGGCTCCGGCGACACGGAAGTCCGCCTCCAGCTTCCGGGCATTGGCCTTCAGGGCGTCCAGGTTCTCCAGCCAAACGGAGATCTCCAGCAGACGCAGCTCATCCCGGAGGACCAGATATTTCTTCGCCTTTTCCGCCTGGTCCCGCAGGGGCTCCACCTGCAGCTCCAGCTCGGCGATCTTGTCGTTGATACGGACCAGATTCTCCTCCGTCCGCTCCAGCTTCCGCTCCGTGTCCTCTTTCCGATGACGGAATTTGGAAATGCCCGCGGCCTCCTCAAAAATCTCCCGGCGCTCGCCGCTTTTGGCGGAGAGGATCTCGTCGATCTTGCCCTGGCCGATGATGGAGTAACCCTCCTTTCCCATGCCGGTATCCATAAACAGCTCCGACACATCCTTCAATCGGACGGACTGGCGGTTGATGTAATATTCGCTCTCCCCGCTGCGGTAATAGCGGCGGGTGACAGAGACCTCCGATTCCTCCATGGTGGGGAAAATATGCTCCGTATTGTCGATGACCAGTGTCACCTGTGCAAATCCCACCTGGGCCCGCTTGGCGGTGCCGCCGAAAATAACATCCTCCATTTTAGCGCCCCGGAGGCCCTTAGCGCTCTGCTCGCCCATGACCCAGCGGATGGCGTCGGAAATGTTGGATTTGCCGGAGCCATTGGGGCCCACGATGGCGGTGATATCCTCGCCAAAGTTCAGGACCGTCTTATCCGGGAAGGACTTGAAACCCTGGATCTCCAATGCTTTTAAATACACGCTTTCACCCCTTACAGCTTCCCATACTATGACTAGAATAATATAGCAGAGAAGCCGTCTGTTTTCAAGGCAAAAGATGTGAAAAAAGCGGTGCTCTCCGCCTGGAAAGCACCGCTCCTCCGCCGCCTGTCAGTTTTTTTCCCCTTTTCGCTCTCCGATCTGCCGGTACAGGCAGGCCAAGCCGTCGGAAAGGCCGCCCACCTGGTCAATGATGCCCAGCTGCACCGCCTCCTCCCCATAGATCACGCTGCCCACATCGGCGGCCATGTCGTCCTTTTGCAGCATGAGGGACTGGAAGCGCTCCGGGCTGATGTGGCTGTGGCCGGAGACAAAGGCAACAATGCGCTCCTGGAGCCGCTGAAAGTAATTGTAGGTCTGGGGCGCGGCGATGACGGTGCCGCTCATGCGGACCGGGTGGATGGTCATGGCGGCGGAGGGCACGGCAAAGCTCCGCCGGGCCGCCACCGCCAGCGGCACACCGATGGAGTGGCTGCCTCCCAGGACGATGGAGACCGTGGGCTTCGTCATGCCGGCGATGAGCTCCGCGATGGCAAGCCCCGCCTCCACATCGCCGCCTACCGTGTTCAGCAAAAACAGCACGCCGTCCACCTCCTCGCTCTCCTCCAGCTTGGCAAGCAGCGGCAGAACGTGTTCATATTTGGTGGTCTTTGTGCTGTTGGAGGCAGTCATGTGTCCCTCGATCTGGCCGATGATGGTCAGGCAATAGACATTTCCGTGGGCGGTGTGGGTCATGGCGGAGCCAAAGTCCAGAATGGACTGGCTGGTCTCATTGCCGCCGTCCTTGTCCGGCTGACTGGGGTTTGTGGTTTCTGTCATAAATCTCCTCCCTTTCCCTGGTATTTTCCGCAGTTTTTTAGAAAATACACGGGGTTTTCTTTTACGCTCCGCCGTGCTATACTGAGAAAAACTGACAACATGATCGGGAGGGGTTCCAATTGGAGCATACAAAGCAGCGCATCGTGGTAAAGGTGGGCACCTCCACCCTCACCCATGACTCCGGCAGCCTGGATCTCAGGAGCATGGAGCACCTGGTCCGGACGCTTTCGGACCTCCATGGCATGGGGCACGAGATCATTCTGGTGACCTCCGGCGCCATCGCCGTGGGCACGGCAAAGCTGGGCCTTGCGGAGCGGCCGAAGGAGCTGCGGATGAAGCAGGCGGCCGCCGCCGTGGGCCAGTGCCGCATGATGCACATTTATGACAAATTGTTTTCCGAATACAACCGCTCCGTGGCCCAGATTCTGCTGACCGGCGACGACGTGGAGGACCCGGAGCGGGCGGAGCATCTGCGCAGCACCTTCTCCGCCCTGCTGGAAATGGGCGTCATCCCGGTAGTGAATGAGAACGACTCCGTCTCCTCCGCCGAGATCGAAACCGGACGCCACAAGGTCCTGGGCGATAACGACACCCTCTCCGCCATCGTGGCGGAGCTATGCCGGGCGGACCTGCTGGTGCTGCTCAGCGACATTGACGGCCTGTACGACGCGGACCCCAAGCGGTATCCCGGCGCCAGGCTTCTCCACCACGTCACGGAGCTGACGCCGGCGATCCTGGAGATGGCCGGCGGCGCGGGAAGCTGGCGGGGCACCGGCGGTATGGCCACCAAGCTCTCCGCCGCCCGGGTGGCCATGGCCGCCGGCTGCGACATGGTCATCACCAACGGTGCCCGGATGGAGGACCTGTACGGCATCGTGGAGGGCCAGGACATCGGGACCCGGTTCGCGGCGAAAGCGGAGGAGGCATGAGCCGCAGGGAAAGAAGCCCCAGAAAGCATGCTTTTTCCCGCTGACGCTCTTTTGCTACCACAACACGTTTTTGTTGATTTCGCTCCATTGAACACAAAGCCATGAGGAGGTTTTTGATATGACCGCATTGCAGCAGCAGGGGGCGGCGGCAAAGGCCGCGGCCCGGGCGCTGGCCACCGCCGGCACCGTGGAAAAAAATAAAGCGCTGGAGGCCATCGCCCGGACGCTGACGGAGCGGCAGGATGAGTGGCTGGCCGCCAATGCCCAGGACGTGGCCGCCGCGAAGGAGGCGGGGATGCGCCCCGCTATGCTGGACCGGCTGACCCTCACCCCGGAGCGGGTGGCGGGTATCGTGGGCGGCGTCCGCCAGGTGGCAGCCCTGCCGGACCCCATCGGCCAGGTCACCAAGATGGAGACCCGGCCCAATGGCCTCATCATCGGCCGTAAGCGGGTCCCCCTGGGGGTCATCGCCATCATCTTTGAGGCCCGGCCCAACGTCACTGTGGACGCCGCCGCATTGTGCCTGAAATCCGGCAACGCCTGCATCCTCCGGGGCGGCAAGGAGGCCATCCGGTCCAACCGCTGCGCGGCGGAGCTGATGCGTGACGCACTGGTGTCCGCCGGTCTTCCCGCCGACTGCATCTCCCTGGTGCAGGGCACCAGCCATGAGACTGCCAACGAGCTGATGCACCTGAACGACTACGTGGACGTGCTGATCCCCCGGGGCGGCGCGGGCCTCATCCGGGCCGTGGCAAAGGAGGCCAGCGTCCCCGTCATCCGCACCGGCGAGGGCGTGTGCCACGTGTATGTGGACCGGGAGGCGGACCCGGAGATGGCCGCCAAGATCGTCTACAACGCCAAGTGCTCCCGCCCCTCGGTGTGCAACGCCGCCGAGTGCGTGGTGGTCCACCGGGCCATCGCGGAGGAATTCTGGAAATACGCCCTGCCCCTGCTGGATGAGAAGCACGTGGAGCTGCGGGCGGACGCGGAAGCGCTGAAACTTCTGGGTGCCCGGGCAGTTCCCGCCACAGAGGAGGACTGGGACAGCGAGTACGGCGACTACATTCTGGCCGTCCGCACAGTGGGCAGCACGGAGGAGGCCATGGACTTCATCGCCGACCACGGCACCGGCCACTCCGAGGCCATCGTCACCCGGAACTACTTCTCCGCCCAGGATTTTCTGAACTCCGTGGACGCGGCGGCGGTGTACGTCAACGCCTCCACCCGGTTCACCGATGGCGGCGAATTCGGTCTCGGCGCGGAGATCGGCATCTCCACTCAGAAGATGCACGCCCGGGGCCCCATGGGGCTGGAGGAGCTGACCAGCTGTAAATATGTGATCTACGGCAGCGGCCAGGTGCGCTGACCATAGCCGTCAAAGGAGGATAAGAAAATGGAAATGCTGTTTGAGACCATCGCGCTGAGCGTCATCACGGTACTGCTGCTTCTCCTGATGCTGACCCGGAAGGCGGGGCATATCAAGCTTCTGCTGGGCGTACTGACCGCGGCGGCCGCCGTGGCGTCCATGGTATTTTTCATTCTGATGCAACGTGCCAACGGCAGTCCTGACGCTGGACAGGAGCTGACGCAGCTATACGCCCCCTGCGGCATCTATATTCTGGTGGCGCTGTTCAGCCTGGGCGTGGCCGCTCTCAGCCGCCGAAAGCTGCGGGCGGAAAAAAACGCGAAGCTGGCCGCCAAGGCCAAGACCGCCCAGGAAAAGAAGGCCAAGACCCAGCAGGCCCAGCAGCCGCCAAAGACGGACCAGGAGGGCTGATATGACCGCTCCCGATATGCAGGCCGTCCTCCGCTCCATGGCGCGAAGCAGCATCCGCCTGACCATCGGCAGCAGAGCGGACACCGTCGTGGGTGCCAGCCGCTTCGGCGGCATGCCGGACGTGCCGGCGGATTTCACCTGGCCGGTCTTTGAAACGGCCACTTATGATGATGACGCGGTAACCGCCCGCCCCCTGGCGTTTCTGGCGCAGTTTCACTGCGAGGCGCTGGCGCCTTATGACACGGATGGGCTGCTGCCCAAAACGGGCGTGCTGTCCTTTTTCTACGAGCTGAGCTCCCAGCGGTGGGGCTATGACCCGGCGGACCGGGGGTGCGCCAGGGTGTTCTGGTTCCCGGAAGGAGCGGCGCTGTCTCCGGTGCCGTTTCCGGCGGAGCTGCCAGACGAGTACCGCCTGCCCGCTCTTGGCATCACACTGGAGCCGGAGGTCACCTACCCCGCCGCGGAGGACTTTTACGCCAGCCGGGCGGACCGGGACGGCGACTGGGAACCCTACTGGGAGGCCCGGGCCGCACTGGACATAGAAGACCCGCCGGATGGCCGCTCCCGTCTGCTGGGCTGGCCGGATGTGATCCAAAACAGCTTTTTCCGGGAGTGCGAGCTGACGGACCGGGGCCATTATTTGGGCGGCGGGCCGGTGGACCTGTCCCCGGAGGACGCGCAGGCGGAGCTGGACGCCACGGAGAATTGGCAGCTGCTGTTCCAGCTGGGCACCGTCACCGGCGAGGACTTTGAATTAATGTTCGGGGACTGCGGACGCGTGTATTTCTGCATCCGCAGAGAGGACCTGACCGCACGGCGGTTTGACCGTGTGTGGCTCATCCTCCAATGCGGCTGACTTTTCAAGTAAAGGAATGTGATCAGTTATGGCAACTTTAGGTTTTATCGGCTGCGGCAACATGGGCGGCGCGTTGGCCCGGGCCGCCTGCAAAAGCATCCCCAGCGACCAGGTGTTCCTGGCCAACCGCACCCCGGAGAAAGCAACGGCTCTGGCGGAGGAGCTGGGGTGCCGGACGGCGGACAACGCCGCCATCGCGGAAAGCGCCGATTTTATTTTCCTGGGCGTCAAGCCCCAGATGATGGCGGATATGCTGGCGGACATCACTCCGATTCTGGAAAAGCGGGAGACCCGGTTCATCCTGGTTTCCATGGCGGCGGGCCTGACCATTCCCCGCATCCGCGAGCTGGCAGGCAAGGATGACTACCCCGTGATCCGCATCATGCCCAACACGCCTTCCGCCATTGGGGAAGGCATGGTATTTTATGATTGCAGCGAAAACGTCACCAAGCAGGAGGAAAAGCTCTTTCTGGAGTCTTTGTCCGGAGCCGGCCGGCTTGCCCCGCTGGCGGACCACCTGATGGACGCGGGAAGCGCCGTGGCAGGCTGCGGCCCCGCCTTTGCGGATCTGTTTTTGGAGGCGCTGGCCGACGGCGGCGTGGCCTGCGGCCTGCCCCGCGCCCTGGCGATGGAGAGCGCCGCCCAGATGATGATCGGAACGGCCAAGCTGATGCTGGAGACCGGCAAGCACCCCGGCGCGCTGAAGGACGCCGTCTGCTCCCCCGGCGGCAGCACCATTCAGGGTGTGCGGGCCCTGGAAAAGGCCGGCTTCCGCGGCGCTGTCATGGAGGCGGTCATTGCCGCCTATGAAAAAGGCAAGGCCCTGCGCTGAAGCCAGTTCAAAAAGCACCGCCGCCGGAGATCCGGCGGCGGTGCTTTTTGATATAGCCCTATAAAAGGTTCTGGGATCAGGCGGCCACGTTCTGGCAGAAGCTGGCCAGGAACTCCGCCACCTGGTAGCGGGGCGCGGGATCGGTGGGCATGAGCTTGCCATCGATGCCATAGGCGACGCCGGCGCCGCAGGCCCACTGCATGGCGGGAACCGCGTAGGTGCTGACGCTCTCAGCGTCGGTGTAGGAGAGGATATTGGTGTCCTCGCCCACGGAAACGTCATACTCCTTGAACTGGGCGTAACGGTACAGGATGGTCAGGAACTGCTGGCGGGAGATGGCCTGCCCGGGAGCGAAGGTGGTCTCCGTGTAGCCGTTGCTCAGACCGTTTTCCACCGCCCAGGCGATGGCCTTGCGATAGGGAGAGGTCTCCGCCACGTCGGTGAAGGCGCAGTCCTTCTCCGGCTCGGGAGAGCCATTCATCCGCCACAGAACGGTGACCATCTG
>JAETPK010000155.1 GCA_021771265.1 Oscillospiraceae bacterium | reverse complement strand
GCCACCATCTCATGCAGGGCGCCCTTGGTGCAAAGCGCCACGCAGGAGGCATAATCGGGGTCCGTCTTGTACTCCATGATACCGGCGATCTCCCGGAACTGGCGGCGGACCTCCACCACGATGGACTGCGCCGCCTTCTGCACGGCGCTCATGGTGAACGCGGAGAACACGAAGGTCAGCATGGCGCCCACGAACATACCGACCAGAACGGTGGGGCTGGTGAGGGTGAAGTTCAGGGTCTCGGTGGTGTTTTCCTGGACGATGTTGACGTAGCTGACCAGCAGGGCCAGAGCGGTCAGGGACGCGGAACCGATGGCAAAGCCCTTGCCGGTGGCGGCGGTGGTGTTGCCCAGGGAGTCCAGGGCGTCGGTGCGGTCGCGGACGGTCTCAGGCAGGCCGCTCATCTCGGCGATGCCGCCAGCGTTGTCGGCCACGGGGCCGTAAGCGTCGGTGGCCAGGGTGATGCCCAGGGTGGACAGCATGCCGACGCCGGCGATACCGATGCCGTACAGGCCCTGGTTGAAGGCGGCGGTGAAAGCACCGTTGGCATCCACGATGACGGTGGAGCCGCCGGCGGCGAAGTAGCTGACCAGCACGGCCGCGGCCACGATGAGGATGGAGGTGAGGGTGGACTTCAGGCCCAGGGAAATGCCGCCGATGATGATGGTGGCGGAGCCGGTCTCGGAAGCGGCCGCCAGCTCCTGGGTGGGCTTATAGGTGTCAGAGGTGTAGTACTCCGTGAAATAGCCGATGGCGCAGCCGCCGACGAGGCCGCAGAGGATGGCCACATATACGCCCATGTGGCCGTCCAGAATGACATAGGTCAGGGGCGCGGCCACAATGGCGGCCAGGACAGCGGCGGTATAGGTGCCGGTGCGCAGGCTTCTGAGCAGGGACTCCTGAGTGGCGTCCTCCTTGGTCTTTACCAGGAAGGAGCCGATGATGGAGCAGATGATGCCGGTAACGGCCAGGGCCATGGGCAGCAGCATACCGGCAAAGCCGTAGCCGCCCACAGCACCCAGGGCAAAGGTAGCCAGGATGGAGCCCACATAGGATTCGTACAGGTCGGCACCCATGCCGGCCACGTCACCCACGTTGTCGCCCACGTTGTCGGCGATGGTGGCGGGGTTGCGGGGATCGTCCTCGGGGATGCCGGCTTCCACCTTGCCCACCAGGTCGGCGCCCACGTCAGCGGCCTTGGTGTAGATGCCGCCGCCCAC
>JAETPK010000154.1 GCA_021771265.1 Oscillospiraceae bacterium | reverse complement strand
ATACCCGCCAGGCGCAGCAGGTCCAGCGCCTGCGTCTGCTGCTGGGGACTGAGAAAGTCCGTGGCGGCAGGAATGTTGCGGCTTTGGGCCTGTCCGGCCCGGTCCAGGACCTTGGCAAGCAGCAGCCGGTCCTCTCCGGCAGCCCCCAGCCGGTCCAGCAGTTTTGACTTATCCATGGCGCAGCTCCTGGGTGCGGACCAACGCCGCGTAGGCACCGTTTTTCGCCATAAGCGCCTCGTGGCTGCCCAGCTCCGCGATGCGGCCATCCTCCACCACGGCGATGCGGTCGGCGTTGCGGACCGTGGACAGGCGGTGGGCGATGATGATGGTGGTGCGCCCCTGGGACAGCTTTTCAAACGTCTGCTGGAGCTTTGCCTCCGTCACACTGTCCAGGGCGGAGGTGGCCTCGTCCAGAATCAGCACTGGCGGGTCCTTCAGGAAGATGCGGGCAATGGAGATGCGCTGCTTCTGTCCGCCGGACAGCAGGGCGCCCCGCTCGCCCACGTAGGTATTGAATCCATCGGGCATGGCCACGATGTCATCGTAGATCTCCGCCAGCTTCGCCGCCTGGGCCACTTCCTCCTCCGTGGCGCCGGGACGGCCGTAGCGGATGTTTTCCAGAATGCTGGCGGCAAAGAGGAACACCTCCTGCTGCACCACGCCCACGTTCTGCCGCAGGGACTCCTGGGTGACGGAGCGGACATCCTGGCCGTCAATGGAGATGGCGCCCTCCGTGACATCGTAGAACCGGGGGATGAGCTGGCAGAGGGTGGACTTGCCGCCGCCGGAGGGGCCCACCACCGCCAGCGTCTCGCCGGGGCGGATATGGAGGTCCACATCGTGGAGCACCGCCAGGTCATCCTGATAGGCAAAGCTCACGTGGTCCACATCGATGGTGCCCTCCACCCGCCGGAGGACCTTGGCGTCCGGCGCGTCCTTCATAGCGGGCTCCGTCCGCATAAGCTCAATAAACCGGGAAAGGCCGGCGGTACCGTTGGCGAACATCTCCGCCATGGTGGAGAGCTTGCGAATGGGGTTGACGAAAGTGGTGATATACAGGCTGAAGGTAATGAGGTCCACGGTGTCCATCTGGCCCTTCATGATGAAAAAGCCGCCGGCGGCAATGACCGCCGCGGACAGGATGCACAGGAAAAACTCCATGGTGGCGTTGAACCGGCCCATGGCCTTGTGGAACTGCCGCTTGGAGGTCTTGAAGCTGTCGTTGGAGCTTTCAAAC
>JAETPK010000153.1 GCA_021771265.1 Oscillospiraceae bacterium | reverse complement strand
GTCTCCCAAATTTTCTATACCTCTCCCTCCCGCTGCGCCGTGGCCGACGGCTGCTCCATCTCCATCGACCGCCGCATGACCGCCGGCGAGACCTGGGATTCCTGCCTCCAGGAGATCCGGGACCTGCCCAGCGTGAAGAAATACGGCAACGATGTGAAGGTCAGCATGTACATGTATGACCGGCCTTCCTGGACCGGCGAGGTCTACGAGACCGAGTGCTTCTTCCCCACCTGGATCAACAAGGAGACCGCCGCTCACGTCCAGGCGCTGGTGGATGCCCACCACGCCCTGTGGGGCGACCAGCGCATCGGCCACGCCGACGCCGACCCCAAGCTGGACGCCATGCACCTGCGGGAAGGCCGCCCTCTGACGGACAAGTGGACCTTCTCCACCAACTGCGTGTCCATCCAGGGCCACTACGGCATCCCCTGCGTGGGCTTCGGCCCCGGTGCCGAGTCCCAGGCCCACGCCCCCAACGAGATCACCTGGAAGCAGGACCTGGTCACCTGCGCCGCCGTGTACGCCGCGGCCATTCCCCTGTATAAACCGGAGAATAAGACGGACGATGTGACGGAGTTCCGTCAGAGCCTCACCAATAACGTCATTCAATAACTGTGCGATATTGAGATATAAGGAGAAAACGATCATGTCTAAGACCATTGAGCTTGCCAAGCACCTGGAAAAGCTGCACACCAACAACATGTACAAATCCGACTTCTACTGGACCTGGGACAAGACCGGCGAGGAACTGGACGCCATCTTCACCGTGGCCGACGCCCTGCGGGACCTGCGGGAGCGGAACAAGTCCACCCGGGTCTTCGACTCCGGTCTGGGCATCTCCATCTTCCGGGATAACTCTACCCGCACCCGCTTTTCCTTTGCCTCCGCCTGTAATCTGCTGGGCCTGACCGTTCAGGACCTGGACGAGAAGAAGTCTCAGATCGCCCATGGCGAGACCGTCCGAGAGACCGCCAACATGGTGTCCTTCATGGCCGATGTCATCGGCATCCGGGACGACATGTTCATCGGCGAGGGCCACAAGTACCAGAAGACCTTTATGGACGCCGTGAAGGAGGGCTACCGGGACGGCATTCTGGAGCAGCAGCCCACGCTGGTGAACCTCCAGTGCGATGTGGACCACCCAACTCAGTGCATGGCCGACATGCTGCACATCATCCACCAGTTCGGCGGTGTGGAGAATCTGAAGGGCAAGAAGATCGCCATGACCTGGGCCTACTCTCCCTCCTACGGCAAGCCTCTGTC
>JAETPK010000059.1 GCA_021771265.1 Oscillospiraceae bacterium | reverse complement strand
TTGGTGCTGATTAGGGCGAGGGTCCACCCGTTCCCATTCCGAACACGGTAGTTAAGCTCGTCTCTGCCCACAATACTTGGCTGGTGACGGCCCGGGAAGATAGGTAGCGCCAACACGGAGCGGCAGTCTTTTGACTGCCGCTCTTTTTCATTATTCTTGTATTTTATTGTCGGACGTGGTACACTACAGAAAAAGAGAAAGAAGGATCAGCCATGATGGATTCCAAGACCACAGGCATTGTGGCGTATATTACCTGGATCGGTTTGCTGGTGGCATTGATCGTGGGCGACCGGGAGGGTGCAAAGTTTCACTTGAATCAGGCGCTGGTCATTTGGTTGGCCGGTCTGCTGGCCGGCATTCCCTGCATTGGCTGGATCTGGGGCATTTTTTGCTTTATCTGTGCGGTGATGGGCTGCATTGCCGCTATCAACGGAGAAGAAAAGGAAGTCCCCCTGCTGGGCAAAATCAAGCTGTTAAAGTAAACCAGGTACAGAGATAAAAAAGCCGCGCCTGGCGCGGCTTTTTCGCGTGGAGGCCGTATGGGCAGACGAATGACGGACCGAGAGGTATATCCCGCTGCATGGGTGACATTGGCGGTACTGGGCACTGGGGCACTGCTGTGGAAATATGCTCTGGGAGCGCCTGCCATCAGTCGCTGCTGGGTCTGGGCGCATTGGCACATCTACTGCCCTGGCTGCGGTGGGACCCGGGCGATGGCGGCACTGGCCCATGGGCATATTTTACGGGCGCTGTATTACCATCTGCCTGTGATGGCGACCGCCGCCCTGGCATCCGTTTACATGCTCTCACAAACTTTCTGGCGGCTGCGGGGAAGGCGCGGCTGGACGCTGCGCTATGACACCCGGTGGCCGGCGGCGCTGGCAGCTTTGTTTTTGGGGAACTGTGTGCTGCGGAATATTTTGTGGCTGGGCTTGGGAATCGGAATTTGAAAAGACAGGCGGCATGGTTTTCATGCCGCCTGTCTCTTTATTCGTAAATGGGGAACTGCTGGCAAAGGGCGTTGACTTCGGCGCGGACCTGCTCGGCGTTGGCGTCGAAATCCTCGGCGACCAGCCGCATCCACTGGGCGATCTTCACCATTTCAGGCTCCTTGAAGCCACGGGAGGTAACGGCGGGAGTGCCCACCCGGATGCCGCTGGTGACAAAGGGCTTTTCCGGGTCGTTGGGGATGGCGTTTTTGTTGACGGTGATCTGGACCTCATCCAGCCGGTGTTCCAGCTCCTTGCCAGTGATGTGGAAATTCCGCACATCCACCAGCATCAGGTGGTTGTCCGTGCCGCCGGATACCAGGCGGAAGCCGTTTTTCACCAGCTCGTCCGCCAGGACTTTGGCGTTTTTCACGATCTGCTGGGCATAGGTCTTGAATTCCGGCTTCAGTGCCTCGCCGAAGCACACGGCCTTGGCGGCGATGATATGCTCCAGAGGGCCGCCCTGGGTGCCGGGGAAGACAGCGGAGTTGATCTTCTTGTAAATGGCCTCGTCGTTGCAGAGGATCAGGCCGCCCCGGGGCCCGCGGAGGGTCTTGTGAGTGGTGGTGGTCACCACATCAGCATAGGGAATGGGAGAGGGATGGACGCCGGCGGTCACCAGACCGGCGATATGGGCCATGTCCACCATGAGGTAAGCACCCACGGCGTCGGCTACCTCCCGGAATTTGGCGAAGTCGATGACGCGGGGATAGGCGGAGGCGCCGGCCACGATAAGCTTGGGCCTGCATTCCTTGGCAATGTCCATCAGCTTGTCATAATCGATCAGCTCCGTCTCATCATCCAGGCCGTAGGGGACCACATGGAAGTACTTGCCGGAGATGTTCACGGGGCTGCCGTGGCTGAGATGACCGCCGTGGGCCAGATTCATGCCCAGCACCGTGTCGCCGGGCTGGAGCAGGGCGAAGAACACAGCCAGGTTGGCGTTGGCGCCGGAATGGGGCTGAACGTTGGCGTAATTGCAGCCGAACAGCTGGCAGGCCCGCCTGCGGGCGATCTCCTCCGTCACATCCACCGCATAGCAGCCGCCGTAGTAGCGCTTGCCGGGATAGCCCTCGGCGTACTTGTTGGTCAGGCAGGTGCCCATGGCCAGCATAACAGCGGGGCTGACGATGTTTTCGGAAGCGATCAGCTCGATATTGCGGCGCTCACGGGCAAACTCCTCCTGAATGGAAGCGCCTACCTCGGGGTCGTACTGGGAAATGAAGTCCATGTTTTTCTGTACCATGGGATGTTTCCTCCTTTGATATGGATAAATTTTATTGTATGCGATTTTGGGCGTTCTGGCAAGAAGATTCTGCTAATGGCAGGTATTACAGCCTTGCCGGCGTGCCATCCTCATACAGCCCCACTTCCGTCAGCACCCAGGGAATGGGATAGTCGTGGGGCTCCAGGGGAATCTCCTCCCGGATGAGCTTTTCCCGGCACAGCAGCACCGTTCCGCCCCGGTAATTGGAGAGAAAGCGGTCGTAGTAGCCGCCGCCCTGGCCCAGCCGCTGGCCCAGATGGTTGCAGGTAAGACAGGGCAGGACGGCCAGGTCCACATCATCCGGGTCTGTCAGAGGCGCAGAACCCGGCGGCTCCAGGATGCCGTAAGCGCCGGGGACCAATTCCTCAAGGGAGTGGATCTGCCGCAGCTCCATGACGCCGGAGCCGGTGCACCGGGGAACGCTGACCCGCTTTCCCGCGGCCAGGGCATCCGCCAGGATGGGGCGGGTGTCGATCTCCCGCTCGGTGCCCACGAAGCAGAATACCGCTGACGCGGCCTGATACTCCGGCATGGCCAGCAAGTGGGCGCAGATGGCCTGGCCGCTGGCCGCTTTATATGTTTCTGACAGCTGCCGTTCCAGAGTCCGTATGGTCTGGCGCAGCCGCTGCTTTTCCTCTTGTCTGGTCATGGAAGGGGGTCCTCCTCTTTTTCAGTATGGGCGGCGCCAAAGGAAATGGCGCCGGCACCGTATTTGCCCCGGATGCGGTCCATGGCGGCCTCCAGCTTTTCCTGCCGCTCCTTTTGGGGAGCCGCGGTGGCGCCGAACAGGTCCACCTGTTCGTAGGCCTCTCCCTCCTGGACCAGGTGGATGGCCGTGACGGTCAGAGCCCGTATGGGGGAGGGGGGCTTCCACAAAAGGGCTGTCAGGTCCATGGCGGCCTGGGTGATGTCCCGGATGAGATGGGTGGGGGCGGGCAGCTGGGTCTGCCGGGAGCGGTCGTGGAACTGCGGGTCACGAACCGTTACTTGGATGCCGCCGGCATACAGTCCATAGTGCCGCAGCCGGGATGCCACGGAGTCCGCCAGCATGGCGATGCCGCTTTTCACCTGCTCCGGCGTGGTGAGGTTTTTGGGAAAGGTGGTGCCGTTGCCCACGGATTTTACCGGCTCCGCTTCGTAGCGGGAACGGACCGGCTCCCGGTCCAGGCCGTTGGCGTATTCATACAGCTGAACGCCCAGCTTGCCCATAACGGTTTCCAGCATCTCCACCCGGCAGGCCGCCAGCTGGCCGATGGTCTCCACCCCGTATTGCCCCAGCAGCTTCCGGGCAGCGGAGCCCACGAACAGCAGGTCTCCCACCGGCAGGGGCCACACCAGCGCTTTCCAGTTTTCCCGGGAGATGACGGTGGTGGCGTCCGGCTTTTGATAGTCGCTGCCCAGCTTGGCGAAGACCTTGTTGAAGCTGACGCCCACGGACAGCGTCAGGCCCAGCTCCTGCTTCATCCGCTGGCGCAGGGTGTCCGCCAGGGCTTTGGCGTCGCCGCCGAACAGGTGCAGGGAGCCGGTGACATCCAGCCAGCTTTCGTCAATGCCGAAGGGCTCCACCAGGTCCGTGTATTCCTCGTAGATGGCATTGACCTTCCGGGAGTATTCCCGGTACAGGTCGTGGTGGGGCGGCAGCAGCACCAGGGCGGGGCATTTCTTCTTGGCCTGCCAGATGGTCTCCGCCGTCTGGACGCCGCAGCGCTTGGCGGGCTCGTTCTTGGCCAGGATGATGCCGTGGCGGGAGGTGGGGTCTCCGCAGACGGCTGTGGGGATATCCCGCAGGTCCGGGTGGCTCAGCAGCTCCACGGAGGCGTAAAAACAGTTGAGGTCACAGTGGAAAATGATACGGTCCATGGCGCCGCCCTCCTTTCTGCTTCCATGATAGCACATCTGTTCGGGTTTGAAAAGAGAAAAGGCGGCGTGCCGGATATTGGCACGCCGCTATTTGGAAAGTGCAGTTGGCGGTCACAGAATGCCCATCAGCACCAGGGCCAGCACCACGAAGGTGGCCAGCAGAGCCAGAGAAAACAGCAGGAAGCCAGCGTTCACCTTTCGGACGGACTGCTGGGGAGCGTGAGACTCCGGCACCAGGCGTGCCTTCCGCAGAGCGGTGACGACGGGCTTGTACAGCAGCAGGATCAGGGCCATGTTCAATCCGCCCTTGACCACGTTAAAGGGCAGAAATACCTTGGGCAGCATGGAGACCACAGCATCCCGGGGGATCCCCATGTAGATGGGGGTGATGAGATAGTTCCACAGCAGCATGACCACCGTCAGGGCAAGGACGCCCAGAGCCAGTCCAATCACGGCACCCCTTTTGGTGTGCAGACGCTTGTAGACAAAAGCGGCGGTGCAGCAAAACGCGCAGGTGGCCAGCACATTCATGATCAGTCCAATGATGCCGGTGTCGCTGACCGTGAACATTTCCACAGCGGCCACCACAATGGAGATCATAGCCGCAGACAGGGGGCCGAACAGGAAGCCGCCAATGCAGATGACCGTGTCCTTCAGATCCAGCTGCAAAAAACCGGAGACCTGCGGCAGGGCCTTGCTGAGGACCATGACCACATAGGCGATGGCGGACAGCATAGCCAGGGAGACCCAGGTCCGCAGACCCAGGCGGGAACGGGTGTTGGTAATGACGGTGACAGAGGGTTCAGACATAAAAAATACACTCCTTTGTTTGTTTGAAAACACCCTGGACGCTTTGACTTCTCCAAGGTGAACAAACAACAAAGAAGCGCACGAAATGTGCGCGGCTCTGCCGCACTCATCTTCTTCCATCCAGACTATACTGTTGGTCCCGGAGTTTCACCGGGTCAGCGGATATCTTGCGATATCCGGTCGCGGACTTTACCGCCAGTGGGGAATCACACCCCGCCCTGAAGACAAAGTATTCAGTTGCTTTCTGTGGGATAGTATACGGCAGATCGCGGGGAAATGCAACCCCTAATTTACAAATATCCGCTCTTTACAAAAACGAACGAATGTTCTATACTGGATGCGAGCTCATGCGGAAAGGAGGCGGCGCCATGAGAGCCCGGCAGGAATCCTGCTGCTTCACCGGCCACCGGCCGGGCAAGCTGCCCTGGAAATACAATGAAGAGGATATCCGCTGTCTGGCGCTGAAGGGCCGGATCACGGACGCGGTGGAGGCCGCGTACCAGGAGGGGTATCGTCATTTCCTCTGCGGCATGGCCATGGGCTGTGACCTGTACTTTTGCGAATGCGTGCTGGCCCTGCGGGAACGGCACCCGGATGTGACGGTGGAGGCGGCCATCCCTTGCCCCACCCAGGCGGACCGGTGGCCCGCCGCCCAGCGGGAGCGGTATGCCCGCCTGGTGTCGGCCTGCGATTTTGAGACCCTGGTCTCCCAGCAATACACCTCTACTTGCATGCAGCGGCGGGACCGCTATATGGTGGACCATGCCGCGCTGCTCATCGCCGCCTTTGACGGCTCCGCCGGCGGCACCCGGTATACGGTGGAATACGCCATGAAGCGGGGACTGGACATTGTGGACCTGCCCATCGTCACGGGAAATTTTACGGAATTTTAACGAAAAGCCGCTTGTGCCTTTTCTTTTGGCTGGGTATGCTGAAAGGAGAAAGGCGGTGGAGCGGTGAACGTTATGGGACAGATGCAAAAGCTGGAGCGGATCGGCTTTTCCGGACATGTGCTGGACCGGGCCGTGGCGCTGGCCGGTTCCCGGCGGCTGGTGTACGACGCGCTGTGCCGGGCGGTGGAGGAGCGGGCTCTGACACCGGCGGAGGCGCTCAGGACCGTGGAGCGGGAACTGCTTGGATCATAAAAGGGACTTGCATCCAGGCGGAAATGGTGGTATGCTGGTCCCAGTCAACTGAATCAATCGTGAGCTGGGGAGCTTGTAGCACAGGCTGAGAGGAAGTTGTGAAACTTCGACCCTTATACCTGAGGTGGATAATGCCAACGTAGGGAGTCATCATGATATGGGTATCCATAGACATCTGAAACGCCCTCCCGGCATCCCGGGAGGGCGTTTTTGCGCTGCGGGGCTGTAAACTCATGATTGCAGAAAAAAGGAGGAATGTATCAATGAGTTGGCTGGTCAATGGAGAAGGCGGTCTGACCACCGCCGGATATGTGGTGAGCGTGGTGCTGATGCTGGTGTGCCTTGCGGTGGGACTGGCCCTGGCGGACCGGGACGGAAAGAGGCGGGGCTTCGCCGTCCGGCAGCTGGCCTACTGCGCCATGGCGGTGGCTCTGGCCTATGTGACGAGCTTCATCAAGATCTTCAAGCTGCCCTACGGTGGTTCCGTCACGCTGCTGAGCATGCTGTTCATCGTGCTGGTGGCCAACTGGTACGGCGTCAGGACCGGCGTTTTGGTGGGCTTTGCCTATGGCCTGCTGCAATTTTTACAGGAGCCTTACGTGCTCAGCGTGTTCCAGGTGTGCTGCGACTATGTGCTGGCCTTCGCGGCCCTGGGGCTGGCGGGCCTGTTCCGGAACAAGGGGAAGAGCGGCCTGATGGCGGGGTATATCACGGCAGTACTGGCCCGGGGCTTTTTCCATTCGCTGGGCGGCTACCTGTACTGGATGGACTACATGCCGGAGAATTTCCCCCAGAGCCTAGCGGCGCTGTATCCCATCATCTACAATTACAGCTATCTGCTGGCGGAGGGCGTTATCACCGTTATCGTGCTGAAGGTGCCCGCGGTGGAAAAGGCGCTGGAGCGTGTCCGCAAGAGCGCGGTACAGTAAAAAACGACCCCGGACGGGAAACCGTCCGGGGTTGTCCGTTATTTTTGATGTGCTTTGCAGTTGGCACAGCAGCCATCGCAGCTGCCGCCGCAGCCGCCCTTGTGCCGGATGCAGGACCGCAGGGCCAGCACCAGCCAGATGCCGAGACCGGCTAAGATCAAAAGCTCCATAGACGCCTCCTTTATACCAGCAGCAATGTGATGCGGTACACCAGGAAAGACACCACCCATGCCACGGCGCACTGGCTGAGGGCCACGCCGGCGGCCTTCCAGCCGGAGCCCAGCTCCCGCTTCACCGCGGAGATGGCGGCCACGCAGGGGGTGTAAAGCAGCGTGAACACCAGGAAGCTGGCGGCGGTGACAGTGGTGAACAGGCCGCCCAGGGTCTCCACGGTCACATCGGTGCCGGCACCGGTGAGGATGCCCAGGGTGGAGATGACGGACTCCTTGGCGATGAAGCCGGTGATGAGGGCGGTGGATACCCGCCAGTCGCCAAAGCCCAGAGGAACGAACAGCGGCGACAGAACGGCGCCCACGGTGGCCAGCAGGCTGTCGGCGCTGTCCGTCACCAGATTCAGCCGTGTGTCAAAGGTCTGGAGGAACCAGACGATGATGGTGGCCACGAAAATGATGGTGAAGGCCCGGGTCAGGAAATCCTTGGCCTTGTCCCAGCACAGCTGCCCCACGCTCTTGGCGGAGGGGAAGCGGTAGTTGGGCAGCTCCATGACGAAGGGCACGGGGTTGCCCCGGAAAGCCGTGGCGCCCAGCACCTTGGCGGCGGCGATGCCCACCAGGATGCCCAGGATATACAGGGCAATCATCACCAGCGCCGCGTACCGGGGGAAGAAAGCGGCGGCGAATACGCTGTAAATGGGGATTTTGGCGGAGCAGCTCATGAAGGGCGTCAGCAAAATGGTCATGCGGCGGTCCCGCTCCGAGGCCAGGGTCCGGGTGGACATGATGGCGGGGACGGAGCAGCCAAAACCGATGAGCATGGGCACGATGCTGCGGCCGGACAGGCCGATCTTCCGCAGCAGCTGGTCCATGACGAAGGCCACCCGGGCCATGTAGCCGGTGTCCTCCAGAATGGACAGGAAAAAGAACAGCACCACGATGATGGGCAGGAAGCTCAGCACGCTGCCCACGCCGGCGAACACACCGTCGATGACCAGGCTGTGGACCACCGGGTTCAGCCCGTAGGCTGACAGGGCCGCGTCCACCGCGGCGGTGAGGGAATCAATGCCGGCTGCCAGCAGGTCCGACAAGAAGGCGCCGATGACGTTGAAGGTCAGATAGAAGATGCCCAGCATGATGCCGAAGAACAGGGGCAGGGCCAGGTACTTGTTGGTGACCACCTGGTCGATGGCCTCGCTGCGGGCCCGTTCCTTGGACTCCCGGCACTTGACCACCGTTTTGGCGCAGACATTTTCAATGAAGTTGTACCGCATGTCCGCCAGTGCGGCGTTGCGGTCCATGCCGCACTCACTTTCCATCTCCTGGACGCTGTGCTCAATGAGCTCCAGCTCGTTCTGGTCCAGCTCCAGCCGGGCGCGGATGTCCTCGTCCTCCTCAATGAGCTTGGTGGCGGCGAAGCGCACCGGCAGCCGGGAGGCCTCGGCGTGGTCCTCAATCTGGTGGACCACCGCGTGAATGCATCGGTGGACGGGACCGGGGGTGCAGAAGTCGTACACCGCCGGATAGACCCGGTTTTTGGCGGTGAGGACGGCGATCTTCACCAGCTCGTCCACGCCCTCGTTCTTCACGGCGGAGATGGGCACCACCGGGATGCCCAGGGCCCGGCTCATGCCCTGAATGTCGATGGTGCCGCCGTTGGCGGTCACCTCGTCCATCATGTTCAGGGCCAGCACCATGGGGATGCGCATCTCCATGAGCTGCAGCGTCAGATACAGGTTCCGCTCAATGTTCGTGGCGTCCACGATGTTGATAAGGCCGTCGGGGTGCTGGTTCAGAATGAAATCCCGGGTGACGATCTCCTCCGGCGTGTAAGGACGGATGGAGTAGATGCCGGGCAGGTCTACCACGGTGCAGTCCTTCTGCCCCCGGATCTCACCGGACTTTTGGTCCACGGTGACACCGGGGAAGTTGCCCACATGCTGGTTGGAGCCGGTGAGCTGGTTAAAGAGCGTGGTTTTGCCGCAGTTTTGATTGCCGGCCAGCGCGAAGATCATGCCTTCCTCACCTCCACCTGGATGTTCCGGGCGTCCTCCTTCCGCAGAGACAGGGCGTAGCCCCGCACCCGAAGCTCGATGGGGTCGCCCAAGGGCGCGATCTTTTCCACACGGACGGTAGTCTTGGGGATGAGTCCCATATCTAGCAGCCGCAGCCGCAGCGCGCCGGCGCCGCCCACGGCGGTGATGACAGCCTCCTGTCCCAGAGGCAGCAGATCCAAGGTCATATGTATCCCTCCAAAAGTTAGCCTTTTCTAACTATCGAAAGCTTATCACGGCTGACCTGTTCCGTCAAATAGAAAACTGCAAAAAATGCGGAAAAACTTTTCACGCGGATTTGTATAAGACGCAGAAATGGCGCCTTGCGGTGGGCGCGGCGGTGTGGTAAACTGGAGTCGAGGTGATTATATGCTGACATTCAATCATTTTAACTTTAATGTTTCTGACCTGGACAAGTCCCTGCAGTTTTACAAGGACGCCCTGGGCCTGGAGCCGGTGCGCCGGACGGGGGCGGAGGACGGCAGCTTCGTCATCGTGTTTTTGGGTGACGGGCAGACGGATTTCCGCCTGGAGCTGACGTGGCTGCGGGACCATCCCCAGAAATACGACCTGGGAGAGTGCGAGTTCCACCTGGCCCTGCGGGCGGAGGATTACGAGGCCGCCCACAAGCGTCATGCAGAGATGGGCTGCATCTGCTTTGAAAACCCCGAGATGGGCATCTACTTCATCTCCGACCCCGACGGCTACTGGATCGAGATCATTCCCGTGCGGTGATACCGCAGAAACAACAGGCACCGGCGGCAAACTCCGCTGGTGCCTCCTTTTGTTGCTTTTTGTCATTTTTTGTCATGGGAATGAGAGGATTTTCGCCCAATTTTCATTATGATGGCATCAGAAGGGGGAGCTGACCATGAGACGCACACGCCTGCTCGCACCGCTGCTGGTGCTGTTGGTACTGACGGTTTCTGTTTCTGCACTGGAACCTGTGGAAAGACCCATTTCCAACGGCGGTTACACCCATTACGCCATCGACAGCGATGGCACGCTCTGGGCCTGGGGCGACAGCATCCACGGCGGCATCACCGCAGATCACGACCTGGAATGGGAGGAAGCGGTGCCGGAGGTAAAGAATGCCCTGAACGCCTGCGTGGGCTTTGTGACCGGACTGGCGGTGGATCGGGACGGTATCCTCTGGGGTTTCGGCAGTGGCCACGCGGGAAAGC
Source organism: Oscillospiraceae bacterium (assembly GCA_021771265.1). Taxonomy (GTDB): domain Bacteria; phylum Bacillota; class Clostridia; order Oscillospirales; family Oscillospiraceae; genus Oscillibacter. Next base: position 3,728 of record JAETPK010000059.1, on the reverse strand, counting down.
TGATGGGGAAGGACGCCTCTCAGGGAGCGGTGTCCCTGATGGACCATGTGGTATACGCCGAGGTCTGGGACGTGAGTTGCTGTGCCTTGAAGGACGACGGGACGCTATGGATATGGGGCGGCGGGCCGATCCAGGAACTATATCAGGTGATGGACCATGTGCGCAGCTTCTGCGGCAGCTATGTCCAGTTGGAGAACGGTACCTGGGTGGAGCGGCGGTACAATGCGGACGAGGTCGAGTTTGAGATCATTCCCGTAGCGGACAACGTAGCGGAATTGCGGCAAGACTATTCCGCAAACGCCCTGCTGTTGCTGGGAGAGGACGGGAACCTCTATCGGGCGGCCCGGACGGAGAACTGGTACGAAGCGCCGGAGTTGCTGCTGGAACATGTAGTGACATTCTCCGGCAATACCGCTGTCACAGCCGACGGCGTCCTGTGGGCCTGGAGCGACGATCGCCCCGCCATCCTGAAGGACGGTGCGCCGGACCCGGCAGACCCCTATAAGAACTTATCGGATGAGGAATTGGCGGTCCCGGTGAAGATCACGGAGGGCGTCCGGTACGCGGAGGCCAGCGAGGACTGCACCCTGGCGGTCATGGAGGACGGCAGCCTGTGGGAGTTGCCCAGCGCGTATCACGTGTCCATCCAGGAGGAGTATCCCCCGGAGAAGTTCCCGGAGGTGCAAACAGAGAGCCGGAAGCTGCTGGACCAGGCCGCGCCGGCCCAGTGGTTCGAGGGGGACTCCGACGCCCCGGTCCCGGTGCTGCTGGCGGCCCCGGAGACCGTTGCGGAGACGGAAGTCCCCGCCTGGGCGGCGCTGGCGGCGCTGCTGCCGCTGGCCGCGGCAGTGATCTGGCGCCTGCGGAAAAAAGCATAAGACAAGCCCCCGGCACGACCGTGCCGGGGGCTTGTTTGGAAGATTTACCAGACCAGGGGAGCAAAATAATCCTCCACGGTCTCGGCCCGCCGGATGAGCTCCACGCTGCCGTCCTCCTTCAGCAGCAGCTCGGCGGAGCGGAGCTTGCCGTTGTAGTTGTAGCCCATGGAGTGGCCGTGGGCGCCGGCGTCGTGGATGACCAGCAGGTCCCCCATGTCGATCTTGGGCAGCATCCGGTCCACGGCGAATTTGTCGTTGTTTTCGCATAGACTGCCCACCACATCGTACTTGTGGTCACAGGGAGCGTCCTCCTTGCCCATGACGGTGATATGGTGGTAGGAGCCGTACATGGCGGGGCGCATCAGGTTGCAGGCGCAGGCATCCACGCCGATGTATTCCTTGTAAGTGTGCTTTTCGTGGACGGCCCGGGTGACCAGGTGGCCGTAAGGCGCCAGCATGAACCGCCCCAGCTCCGTGTACAAGGCCACATCCCCCATGCCGGCGGGCACCAGGATCTCCTCGTAGGCCTTCCGGACGCCCTCGCCGATGAGGGCAATGTCGTTGGCCGGCTGCTCGGGACGGTAGGGGATGCCCACGCCGCCGGAGAGGTTGATGAAGGTGATGTGGACGCCGGTCTCCCGCTTCAGCTCCACCGCCAGCTGGAACAGGATGCGGGCCAGGGCGGGATAATATTCATTGGACAGCGTGTTGGAGGCCAGGAAGGAGTGGATGCCGAATTCCCGGGCGCCCAGCTGGGACAGCCGCCGGAAGGCCTCGGCCATCTGTGGGCGGGTCATGCCGTACTTGGCGTCGCCGGGGTTGTCCATCACCTGGAAGCCCTCCCGGGTCTCGCCCAGGGTGAACACACCGCCGGGATTGAAGCGGCAGCAGATCGTTTCCGGCACATGGCCCAGGGCATCCGCCAGAAAGTCCACCATGGTCAGGTCATCCAGATTGATGATGGCGCCCAGCTCGTCCGCCAGGCGGAACTCTTCAGCGGGGGTGTCGTTGGAGGAGAACATGATGTGCTCCCCGGTGACGCCGCACCGCTGCGCCATCAAAAGCTCCGTCATGGAGGAGCAGTCACAGCCGCAGCCCTCCTCCTTTAAAATTTTCAAGATCGCGGGGGTGGGGGTGGCCTTCACGGCGAAATACTCCCGGTAGCCGGGGTTCCAGGCAAAGGCGGCCCTCAGGCGGCGGGCGTTTTCCCGGATGCCTGTTTCATCATAAATGTGGAAGGGCGTGGGATACTGGGCGGCAATGGCCTCCAGCTGCTCCTTGGTGACGAACGGTTTTTTCATGGACAAGACCTCGATCCTAACAGTGCGGCCGCGGCGGGCCGGCATGAATATTTCCTATTCTATGGTGAAAGGGGGCCGCGTGTCAAGAAATTTGGGAAATAAAGGAGAAAACCGGGGCCCCTTTGACAAAGCGGACGGGAGTTGTTCGCTTGCGGCGATATTCTTTTGAAAAAACAACCCTTGCCTTTCCGGGGCCCACACAGTACAATGGAGAAAATGAAACGCCTGCGGGCGGGAAAAGAGGAACATGCATGGCAAAAATCGTGGTAAACGCCGTTGGCGAGCAGTGCCCCATCCCGGTGGTCAAGGCTACCCGTGCCCTGCGGGAGATGACGGAGCCGGGGACCCTGGAGGTCCATGTGGACAATGAGATCGCCGTCCAGAACCTGACCCGGATGGCCGGCGGCAATCATCTGCCTGTCCGCTCGGAAAAGCTGGGAGAGGGCGAGTTCGTGGTCACCATGGAGGTGGCGGCGCCGGCGGGGGAGACGCCCCGGCGGGAGCCGGAGCTTGCCTGCGTGCCGGACAGCCGGGGGGACTTCCTGGTGGCGGTGGACGCCGATGTCATGGGCCGGGGCAGCGACGAGCTGGGCCGGACGCTGATGAAGGGCTTTTTGTTCGCCGTCAGCCAGCTGCCGCGGCTGCCGAAGACCATGCTGTTTTATAACGGCGGCGCCCGCCTGACCACGGAGGGCTCCGCCTCCCTGGAGGACCTGAGAAGCATGGAGGCCCAAGGGGTGGAGATTCTCACCTGCGGCACCTGCCTGAACCACTATGGCCTGACGGAGCGGTTGGCGGTGGGCTCCGTCACCAATATGTACACCATCGTGGAAAAGCTGGCGGGGGCCGGAAAGGTCATCAAACCGTGATCTACTTGGATAACGCCGCCACCACCCGCCCCAAGCCGCCCGGCGTGGCGGAGGCTGTGACGGCCGCCATGGAGGGCTACGGAAACAGCGGCCGGGGCACCCATGACGAGGCCCTGACGGCTTCCCGGAGCATCTACGCCGTCCGGCGAAAGCTCGCTGACCTGTTCGGCGCGCCGGGGGCGGAGCGTGTGGCGTTCACGCCCAACTCCACCATGGCGCTGAACATCGCCATCTCCGGCCTGCTGAGGCCGGGGGACCATGTCATCTCCACCGACTGGGAGCACAACTCTGTCCTGCGGCCCCTGTACCGCCTGCGCCGGCAGGGAACGACGGTGGACTTCGTCCCGGCGGACCGGCGGGGACGGCTGGACTACGGCGCCTTTTCCCGGCTGCTGCGGCCCAACACCCGGGCCGTGGTCTGCACCCATGGCTCCAATCTCACCGGAGACTTGGTGGACATCGGCTTTATCGGGGACTTCTGCCGCAGTCACGGCCTGTTGTTTATCCTGGACGCCTCCCAGACGGCGGGGGTGTTTCCCATCCATATGGCGGAACAGCACATTGATGTGGTGTGCTTCACCGGCCATAAGAGCCTGCTGGGCCCCCAGGGCACCGGCGGGCTGTGCGTGGGAGAAGGGGTGGACATCCGCCCCTTTGCCGTGGGCGGCACCGGCGTCCAG
>JAETPK010000058.1 GCA_021771265.1 Oscillospiraceae bacterium | reverse complement strand
CCCCGTTCCCGTGCCTCCTCCAGCCGCTGGACGCGGGCCTCCAGTGCCGTCAGGTCCCCGGACAGGGACTCGTCACACAGACGCAGCAGGCACAGCTCCGCGTCCGTCCGGCGGTTGGCGCTGTAATACAGGTCGGCAGCCGCCTTTTGCAGGGTGGTGGCCAGATAGATGAGACGGCTGGCGGAAGCATCCTTTCCCAGCCGGTCCAGTGTGGCGGAATCGTAGCCGCCGGACAGCAGGGCCGCGCCGCCCTCGGGGGCGGTCCTCCGCAACAGCAGGTCTCTCGTCAAGGCGGAAAGCTCCCCCAGCACCGCGCCCACGTCCTTGCCGCCGGCGTACAGCTGGTTCAAAAGCAGCAGCGCCGCCTTGGCGTCCCGCCGCAGCACGCACTCCATCAGCTGGGCCGTCTGCAAATTGCCCGCCAGGCCCAGCACCTCCAGCACGGCGGCGGCATCAATGGCGCCGCCGGCGGCCGCGCACTGGTCCAGCAGGGAAAGGCCGTCCCGCAGGGCGCCGTCCGCCAGGCGGCTCAGCAGCTCCGCGCCGTCAGCGGTCAGTTCGATGCCCTCCTGCCCGGCCACGTAGGCGAGACGCTTCGCCACGTCCTGGGGGGTGATGCGCTTGAAGGAAAAACGCTGGCACCGGGAGAGGATGGTGGCAGGCACCTTGTGCAGCTCCGTGGTGGCCAGGATGAACATCAGGTGCTCCGGCGGTTCCTCCAGGATCTTCAGCAGGGCGTTGAAAGCGGCGGTGGACAGCATGTGGACCTCGTCCACGATGTACACCCGCTTTTTCACGTTGGCTGGGGAGTAAATGGCCTCGTCCCGCAGGGCGCGGACCTGGTCCACGCCGTTGTTGGAGGCGGCGTCCAGCTCCAGCACGTCCAGAAAGCTGCCGTTTTCGATGCCCAGGCAGCTGGCGCATCGGTTGCAGGGGTCGCCGTTCACCGGATGCTCGCAGTTGACGGCCTTGGCCAGGATCTTGGCGCAGGTGGTCTTGCCGGTGCCCCGGGTGCCGGTAAAAAGGTAGGCGTGAGAGGTGCGGCCCTCGGCGACCTGTTTTTGCAGGGTCTCGGTGATATGGGACTGGCCAATAACGTCGGAAAACGTCTTGGGCCGCCATTTTCGGTACAGGGCCTGATACATAGGGACCTCCTTGAGATATGGGAAGTCCTCCGTATGCAGCTGCGGACCCGGCGCCCTCGCGTCACATGGAACATCCCGCTTAATGCTGCTCGGTTCCCCGCCTGACATGGTTCGCGGGGTTACATTGCGCGAGACCGGCTCCGCAGCTGCATGCGGAGGACTTTCAATCAATAGCTTATTCATTTTACTATATCCCGATGCAATTAGCAACCAAAATTTTTCGTTTTCCGGAAAAAATCTGCTGTGACCATTTCCATCCCCGTGTACTTTTCCACGGGGATGTGCTATAATAAATACCCATTTTTCAAACAGGATGGTGTCCCCATGTACATTGGAACGATCGAGATCAACTCCCGCCTGGCGCTGGCCCCCATGGCTGGGGTCACGGACGCGGCCTTCCGCCAGATCTGCGCCGAGCTGGGGGCAGGCTATACCGTCACGGAGCTGATCTCCTCCAAGGCCCTGTGCTACCACGATAAAAAGACCCTCTCCCTTCTCCGCCAGTTTCCGGGGGAGCACCCCGCCGCCGTGCAGATCTTCGGCAGCGACCCCGCGTGCATGGCGGAGGCGGCCCAGATCGCCCTGGAGGCCACCGGCGCCGACATCATCGATATCAACATGGGCTGCCCCATGGGGAAGATCGTCAATAACGGCGATGGCGCGGCTTTGATGAAGGACCCCGGCAAGGCCGGGCGCATCGTGGAGGCGGTGGTGAAGGCCGTCCCCGTGCCCGTCACCGCCAAGTTCCGCCGGGGCTGGGACATGGGCAGCTGCAACTGCGTGGAGTTTGCCCGGACCTTGGAGGCCGCCGGCATTTCCGCCGTGGCGGTCCACGGCCGCACCCGGGCCCAGATGTACGGCGGCACAGCGGACTGGAACTGCATCCGGGCGGTGAAGGAGGCGGTGTCCGTTCCCGTCATCGCTAACGGCGATATCTGGAAGCCGGAGGACGCCGTCCGCATTTTGCAGCACACGAAGGCGGACATGGCCATGATCGGCCGGGGCTGCTTCGGCAATCCCTGGCTGTTCCAGCAGGCCAAAGCCGCCCTGGAAAGGGCGCCTATCCCACCTCTGCCCAGCCTGACCGAGCGGTGTGACACCGCCGTCCGCCAATTTGAGCTGGCCACCCAATACAAGGGCGAGCGGGTGGCGGTGCTGGAGGCCCGGCGGCACTACTGCTGGTATCTCAAGGGCGTGCCCCATTCCGGCTACTACAAGGAACAGATCGTGCGGATGAACACGCTGGAAGATGTATATCAGGTGACGAAAGGGATCAAAAGGGATCTGACATGATGGAACAACAAGAGCAGCGATGGGTGGAGGCCGCCCGGCAGGGGGACCAGTCCGCCTTTGAGCAGCTGGTAAGGCTGTATGAAAAGCGGGTGCTGGCCCTCACCACCCGCATGTGCAAAAATCCGGCGGACGCCGAGGAGGCTGCCCAGGAGGCCTTCCTGTCCGCCTGGCAGGGTCTCCCGTTCTACCGGGGGGACGCCAGCTTTTCCACTTGGCTGTACCGGCTGGCCTCCAATGCCTGCGTGGACCTGCTGCGGCGGGAAGGCCGCCGCCAAAGCGCCGCCGGCCCGTCCCTCAATGACGAGGAGGCGCGGGTGGAGATCCGGGACACGGCCCTCTCTCCCCAGGAGCGGGCGGAACAGGCGGAACTGCGGGAGCAGATCGAAGCGGGCCTGCGGTCTCTGACCCCGGACCACCGGCAGGTGCTCATCCTCCGGGAGATGCACCAGCTGAGCTACGATGAGATCTCCCAGGTCCTGGATGTGGATGTGGGCACGGTGAAATCCCGCATCAACCGGGGGCGGAAGCAGCTGCGAAACTTTTTATTGCGCAGCGGGAACTTTTCGCCGCCTTCTGCGTCCAAAAAAGCAGGAAGGGAGGGCTGACCATGACAACTTGCAAAACATTTGAGGCCCTGCTGGACCTGTATGCGGATGGGGAGCTGTCCCCTGAGGAAATGCGCCGCGTCCGGGACCATCTGGACGAGTGTCCCGCCTGCCGGGCCTATGTGGATGATATCCTGGCTATCCGGGCGGCATTTCCGGACGCGGAGGATACGGAAGTCCCCGCCGGCTTCACCGAGGCCGTGATGGAGGCGGTCCGTCAAAGCGGCACGCCCACAAAGGCATCCCGCCGCGCCCCCTGGAAAAAAACGCTGCTGCCCCTGGCCGCCTGCTTCGCGGTGGCCGTTTTGATCCTGCCGCTGCGGGAGCTGCTCTCCGGCGGCACGAAAGCGGAAGCCCCCGCCGCCGCGGCCCCTATGGACGCCATCATGGCCGAAAGCGCTGTCGAAGAGCCGGCGGAGACGCCGGAGGCAGAGGAAGCCCCCGCCGCTGCGGAGCAGGGCGCCTTGAAGAGTGCTGGAACGCCGGAAGAGGGCGCCGCTCTCCAGGAGGAAAAAACAGCCGACACCGTTGATGCTGACGCAGGCTGGGAAGCCCAGGATAGCGGCCGCGTCGCGCCTGGCGCCGTACAGGCTCCGGAAGATGTCCCGGCACAGACGGCTTACGGCGGATCGCCGTCTTTCCGCGCCACCGTCACCCTGCCGCCAGAGGGGGCGCAGCTGGACCTGCTGGCAGGCCGTGCGCCAGACCGGGAGGCAGAGGGACAATTGGAATTTGACCTCACCGCTCAGGAGTATCACACGCTTCTGGCCCAGCTGGATGAATCCGGACTGGACTACACCGCCCAGGAAACCCCTGACGGGGACAGTGACCTGGTGCTGGTCATCGTAAAGACCTCAAACTAAGCAAAATATCCCGGCGGCGCTCTTTTTACTTGTCTTTTCACTTTTTCTGTGGTATACTGCCCAATTGACAGGTGCCATCTCCCTGTCCAAGCGCCGTTTCGGCGGCGTTCGTTCGGCAGCATGCGCTGACCGTTCTCTAAACAAAAAAAATGGAGGCTGCACGGGCCTTTCCCGCGCGTTTTTGCCATATTGGCAAAAAAAGACCTCCACCCCATCAAAAGGAGGTCTCTTTTTTATGTCCAAAACCAAGTTCACCACCCGCCAGCTGGCCACCGCCGGCATCATCGCCGCCCTGTACACCGTACTCTCCCTGTTCGCCTCTGTATTCGGCATCGCCTACGGCCCCATCCAGTGCCGCTTCTCCGAGGCGCTGACGGTCCTTCCCTTCTTCCTGCCGGAGGCCATCCCCGGCCTGTTCATCGGGTGCCTTGTCACCAACCTCATGAGCACCGTTGGCCCGCTGGACATCATCCTTGGCTCCCTGGCAACGCTGCTGGCGGCCCTATGGACTCGTCGGATGCCCAGCAAGTGGCTGGCTCCCCTGCCTCCGGTGCTCTGCAACGCCGTCATCATCGGCGCCATGATCGCCTGGTACGAGGTGGGCTTCACCGGCGCTTTCGCCGGTGCCTTCGCCTACAACGCCCTCACCGTGGGGCTGGGCGAGGCCATCGCCTGCTATGTGCTGGGCCTGCTCCTGCTGGAGCTGCTGCCCCGGGTCCCCGCCCTGCGCCGTACCGCCGCCTGAAAAATACCCGGCTCCCGTGCCCGGCACGGGAGCCGTTCCTTTCTCTTGAAAAACGGTCTCCAATATGTTAGGATGGTCGGTGGTAACTTTTGAAGCAATTTGTCGATTCCCGCAAAGGTTACAGCCTTCCTCATATATTGCAAAATTTTACATATTTGTTTCGGAGGTGCCCATATGGTTACAAAGGATATTCGCTATATCGGAGTGGATGATAAAACCCTGGACCTGTTTGAGAGCCAATACGTGATCCCCAACGGTGTCTCTTACAACTCCTATGTCATCCTGGACGAAAAGGTCGCTGTCATGGATACCGTGGACCGGCGCAAGACCAATGAATTTCTGGCGAACCTGGAGCAGGCTCTGGCAGGCCGTCAGCCGGATTACCTGGTGGTGCAGCACATGGAGCCGGACCACGCCGCCAGCATCCAGGCCCTGGTGGAAAAATACCCGGATGTGCAGCTGGTGACCAGCGCCAAGGCCCTGCAGATGCTGCCGCTGTACTTTACCGGTCTGGATCTGAGCTGTGCCATGACTGTCAAGGAGGGCGACACCCTGTCCCTGGGCCGCCATGAGCTGACCTTCATCACAGCTCCCATGGTCCACTGGCCGGAGGTCATCATGACGTATGACAAGTGCGACAAGGTGCTGTTCAGTGCCGATGGCTTCGGCAAGTTCGGCGCCCTGGACACCGACGAGAGCTGGGACTGCGAGGCCCGCCGCTACTATTTCAACATTGTGGGCAAGTACGGTCCCCAGGTGCAGGCCGTGCTGAAAAAGGCCGCCGGGCTGGATATCCGAATCATCTGCCCCCTCCATGGTCCCGTGCTGAAGGAGGACCTGGGCCACTATCTGAACAAATACGATATCTGGAGCAGCTACGGTGTGGAGTCCGAGGGCGTGTTCATCGCCTGCGCCTCCATCCACGGTCATACCGCCGCCGCCATGGACAAGCTGGCGGAGCTTTTGAAGGCCAAGGGCTGTCCCAAGGTGGCCATGGCCGACCTCACCCGGTGCGACATGGCGGAGGCCTTGGAAGACGCCTTCCGCTACGGCAAGGTAGTGCTGGCCGCCGCGTCCTACAACGCCGGCGTCATGCCCGCCATGGAGGATTTCCTCCATCACCTGAAGGGAAAGAACTACCAAAACCGAACCGTGGCTCTGGTGGAAAACGGCACCTGGGCCCCCACCGCCGCCCGCGCTATGCGGGAGCTCCTGGACCAGATGAAAAACATCACCGTGGTGGAACCCACCGTCACCATCCGGGGCGCGCTGAAGGACAGCGACCTGTCCGCTCTGGAGGCCTTGGCTGACGCCATTTTGTAAGCAGCGTACATAAAAAGGCCGGAAATGCCCCAGGCGTCCTGAAGGGACCCCAAAAAATTAGACAATATTTCGCTGAAGAATCGTTCAAGCAGCCGAAAGGGCTTGTTGTCTGTGGAGAGCAGGCGGCAAGCCCTTTCGCTTTGGCTGAATCCGGCACCCTACGGTCTAAAGCTTGGACCGTGGAGACCGGCAATGACCATAAAAGCACGTGCCTGACGGCACGTGCTTTTATGACTGGGTTTATACGAAATATCTTTTTAATAAGCGGGTCAGTTCTACAACATCGATCGGCTTTGCTATATGGGCATTCATCCCACACTCTAAGCAACGCTGTATATCGTCAGAAAAAGCATCCGCGCTCATAGCTATAATTGGAATCGACAGCGCATTGGGATGATCCAGCGCCCGAATCGCTCTTGTGGCCTCATAACCTGTCATATGCGGCATTCGTATGTCCATAAGGATCGCATCGTAATATCCCTCTGGTGATTTTTGGAACTTGTCCAGGCATATCTGGCCATCTTCTGCCCAGTCCAGCTCCAAGCCCAAGTCGGACAACAATTCACTTGCGACCTCCCAGTTGAGCTCATTATCCTCAGCAAGCAGAATACGGCGTCCGGACAGATCGATGTCCTGCTTCAATACGTAGTCATGTTCCGTTTCCATGTCCATATACTGACGCAAAGCATGATACAGCGTGGATTTAAAAAGCGGCTTGGAAATAAAACCACTGATACCCGCTTCACGGGCCTCCGCCTCAAATTCACTCCAGTCGTATGCGGAGATCAGCAGGATCAGCTCGTCATTTCCAAAGCTGCGGCGGATCTCTCTTGCGACTTGGATCCCATCCATGCCCGGCAGCTTCCAATCCAGCAGGATGATCTGGTAATTGTCTCCCGCCTGGTGGCGCTGGTTTATCCGTTCGATTGCCTTTTCCCCGCTCAATACCCAGTCGGCGTTGATGCCGATGGTTTTCAGCGTGTCTATCGCGGTCCTGCAGAACAATTCGTCATCATCGACCACCAGCATATTCCAAGGGGGGAGGACCATATCCATTTCCACTGCAACCACTTTTTCAAAATCAAACGTAAGGAAAAATTCGGTACCCTTACCAAGCTCACTCTGTACGTCGATGGTTCCTTCCATTGCGTCCACAATGTACTTTGTAATCGCCATTCCCAATCCTGTGCCTTGCGTTTTGCTTGTCCTGACTTCATCAGCGCGGCTATAGGCGTCATATATTTTTTTCAGGAAATCCGGTGACATACCAATACCATTATCCTTGACCTTGATATGGATCCGGGCGTAGTTTTCTCCTTTCGGAGATTTTTCTTCAGAGAGGGATAATTGGATCGACCCTCCCTCCGGTGTATACTTGGTTGCGTTTGACAAAAGATTCAGCAAGACCTGATTCAAGCGCACACCATCGCACCATACATTTTCTGTTGAAATATTTTCTACATGTATGTCAAAGGCCTGCTTTTTTGTCTTGACCTGCGGCTGCATAATGTTGACAATTCCCTCAACAACTTCCCTCAGTGAAATTTGTTCTGTCGTTAAAGTCAATTTGCCGCTTTCAATTTTAGACATATCCAAAACATCATTGATCAGCCCTAACAGGTGTTTACTCGATAATGTAATTTTTCTAAGGCAATTCTGTACCTGTTTCCGGTCATCTATGTGGGCTGTGGCAATGGCGGTCATGCCTACGATCGCGTTCATGGGAGTACGGATATCATGGCTCATGTTTGCTAAAAAATCGCTTTTGGCTTTGTTCGCCTCCAGAGCCTCCTGCCGGGCCTTCTCCAACTCACGCATCTGAGAACGGGTGATAACGAAATACCGGGAAAAGATCCATATTAGAACGATCAAAATAGAGGCACAGGACAATACTGTCATAAATAAACGTTGGCTGCTCAGATTGTTTATGGTATCGTCCAGTATACTATAGGGCATGACCGATACCAAATACCACTCAGAATAGGGTAATGGTATACCGTATATCTGCCGTTCCTCACCATTTACCTCCAATGTTGCCGCATATTCCTCATAGTTTTTTAATGCGGCGCCAAATTTCTCAACCGGATTTTCCTCTGGTGATTCACTTGCCGGAGAACGAAGCCGCTCTTGTAGTTGCTCAAAAAACTCCCACAGTTCCGAGTTGGAATTTCGTATTACAAAACTACCGTCCGGCCTGATAATATGATAATACATCAGCTGATTTTCATTCTCTAAGGAAAGGAAATCGGTGATATACTCCAGTGGGACGGCCGCGATCAGACCAGTGCTCCGATCGCCATTGCGCATCGGATAAGCAGCGTCAACGCCGAACAATACCACTTCATTTCCGGCAGAATCACTCCCCACAGCGACTCTTTGTTCCCCTTGTACCAATGCTTCTACAAAGGGTCCCGGGTTCAGCGGCTGTATGGATTCTCCATAAAGTGTCTGAAAATCCCCCTCGATGGAGCAAAGCGCTAAGTAGTCAAACCCACGGACCCGCGCCCTGTAAACAAGTTCTTCATATAGCTTTTCTTTATCGCTATTATCCGCTGAGACAACAGATACAATGCCGCCGACCTGGTCAAACCGCAATTTGATAACAGTTTCAAAGTGTCTGGACATTTGTTCATTCATTCCAGACATATAAATTTGACCAATTTCGTAAACAGCCTTTTTACTCCTTCGGCCCATATAGATTCCAAGCAGGCTGAACGTAATAATACTGTAAATCAAAAGCCCAACGAAGCTGTATGTCAGAAAACGCGTTGTAGAATTCTTCTTTTTACTGTTTTCCACTGACGTTATTCCTCCTTGGAATGCTTAAGCTCTTCAATAGCATTCCTTACTTCATAATAGTCCCTTGATAATTGCGGCATCATATCGATGGCTTTATTCCAGTCGCTTTCTTTTAATGCGTTTGTCACTCGACTGCTGCTTTCATACAATCTGGTAAACGAGAAGTTCTGGCAGATACCTTTGAGTGTATGCACGGCTCTGAGCGCCTCTTCATAGTCTTGATTCCCCATAGACTCTTCAAACAATTGAAAGCTTTTATCGTCCAGGAATTTGTACAGAAATTTCAAAACAGTTTGTTCCCGCCGCAGTCTACCCAATACCTCGTCAAAATCGCCGCCAAATTTTATATAACAGTCTTTTAGATCCATCATGACAGTTGCCCCTTTTTAAATATTGTCCCTACCGTCCGACTTCTCGTCGAGAAAACAGATGGTCGCCTTGTTTTTTTGTATTTTTGATCGATACATCACATTGTCCGCAGCCTTGAAGAGCTTTTTTGCAGTTCCTATTCCATAGGCTCCGCCTATGCTTACAGATATATGTAGCTCGGGATGGTCATCAATGATCAGACGATTGATAGAAGCTCTGATCGTCTCCAGCTTTTTTTCAAATATGTCCGCGGGGATACTGTAAAAAACAATTACAAATTCATCGCCGCCATAACGGATCACGTCATCTGTTTTTCGCACGCAGGATAAAATGGTTTGCGCAATGCTTTGCAGCACGATATCGCCTGCATCGTGGCCGTAAGTATCATTGATATGCTTAAAATTGTCTGCGTCTATTACGGCCATCGCTTGAATATCATCTGAGCTTTGAAAAAACTCGTCATAATAGCGGCGATTGTAGACATTGGTCAAAGAGTCAAAATATAATAGCTGCGATAACTGTGGGCGCCACTGCTTACGAGATGGGAAAGCGCATTTTTCATTCGAAAACGGCCTGTCATAATCTATAATATCCCTTATATTTTGAATACTTCTTGTCTTTTGTTCAGGAGCGTCATCCATAAGCTCACTTTCGAGCTTATCGGAAATTTCTTGCAGGCACAGTAAAAGAGTCGGATTGAATGCGCCGCATTTTCCCTCTAAAATCATTTTCAAAGCTTCTTCATGTGAATAAGCTTTCTTATAGCACCGCTCGCTGGTCAAGGCGTCGTATACATCGGCCAGCGCAACTACCTGAGCGGCGATGGGAATTTCCTCTCCCTTTAATCCATCCGGATAGCCGTTGCCATCATATCTTTCGTGGTGCCACCGGCAGATCTCAGCAGCGACTTTAACAAGCGGAGCCTCCTGCTGCTTAGCGGGCAGGTCCAGCAGCATATTTGCGCCGACCACCGAGTGCGTTTTTACCACTTCAAACTCCTCTGCCGTAAGGCGCCCGGGCTTATTTAAAATCGCATCTGAAATTGCAATTTTTCCAATATCATGTAACGATGAGGCAGTAGATATTAAATTAATATCTGATTTAGATAAGGGGTATTGATCTGTGCGCCGAACCAGCTGCTTTAACAAATATTTGGTAATTGTATTGACATGCAGCACATGGCGCCCGCTTTCCCCATTGCGAAATTCCACTATATGGGACAGGATTGAGATCATCAGCCTGTTATTCTCTTCCTGTTCGCAAAATTGCTCCGCGATCATTTTCTCAAGACACTGCTGCCGTGCATATAAGAGCATCGTATTGGAAATTCGACGCAGGACAATGGTCGAATCAAAAGGACGGCTGATATAGTCAAAAGCCCCCAAATCGTAGGCCCGCTTTATATTCGCGGGGGAATCATCAGCAGAGATCATGATCACAGCGAAGGTCTCATTCCAGTGGTATTTGCTTATGTAGGCTAATACCTCAAACCCGTCCATTTTAGGCATCATAATGTCCAGAAGCAGAAGGGAAAACTCCGCTCTGTGCTCTAAAAGGATGGAGATTGCTTCCGCACCATCAGCTGCCTCTACCACGTCGTACTGTCCTTCCAGGATATCTACTAAAAAGGCGCGATTTATTTCGGAGTCGTCCACAATTAAAATTTTCTGTTTTTCCATTATTTTTGATCCACTTTCTCATAATTTCACAATTTTTCCACAATTTTATTATACTATTATCCTCGTATTTTGACAATATCTAGTTTAGTAATATATCAAAAACTCGCGGATCCTATTGAGGATACGCTTTGGCTGGTACGGCAAGGGTGCGGAACATAGCAAAAGCCGGAGGTTATGTCAAGGGTAAGCTGCATGCGCTGCAGCGCCCCTTGACACCGCCTCCGGCCTCTGTCTTCCAGCAGACAATACGGCGATCTCAGTTTTTTATGTATAAGGCCGCTCCACATTCACCACGGCGTAATAGTTGCCGTCCAGGGCACGGACGGCGGCTTCGATCTTCTCCCGCACTTCGGCGTCCGTCAGTCGGAATTTGAAGGGCACCACCGCGTCGAAGATGACATTGGTATGGGTGGGCCCCGCCACCATACGGAAATCATGGATGCTGATCTCGTCATCGATGCAGTTGACCAGGGCCGCCACCCGCTGCCGGGTCTCCTCCGTGATGCCGTCATCGGTGACGATGGGGTCCATGTGGATGACCGCCTCGCAGCCCAGCTTTTCCCGCAGCTCCTTTTCCACGTTGTCGATCTCATCGTGGAGCTCCAGCACGTTTTCCGAGGCGGAGACCTCCGCGTGGACGGAGATCATCACCCGGCCGGGACCGTAGTCGTGGACAATGAGGTCATGGACACCCAAGATGCTCTTGTGGGCCATGACGATGTCCCGGATCTGGGTGACAAATTCATGGGTGGGCGGCGTGCCCAGCAGAGGGTCCAATGTGTCCTTGGCAGCGTTGAAGCCGGACCAGAGGATGAAGGCGGCCACCAGGATGCCGCACCAGCCGTCGATCATGAGGCCGGTGAAATGTCCCGCCAGCGTGGCGATGAGCACCGCCAGCGTGGCGGCGCTGTCGCTGAGGGAGTCCATGGAGGTGGCCTCCATGGCGGAGGAATTCAGCTTTTTGCCCAGCCGCCGGTTATAGGAGAACATATACAGCTTCACGGCAATGGACACGCACAAGATGGCAATGACCACCAGGCTGAACTCCACAGGCTCCGGGTGCAGGATCTTTTGCAGGGAGGATTTGGCCAGCTCCACACCCATGAGCAAAATGAGCATGGATACCGCCAGGCCGGACAAGTACTCAATGCGGCCATGGCCGAAGGGATGCTCGGAGTCCGGTCTCTGGCCCGCCATCTGGAAGCCCAGCATTGTCACAAAGGAGGAGCCGGCGTCGGAGAGGTTGTTGAAGGCGTCGGCGGTGATGGCGATGGAACCGGCCAGTGTGCCGGCGAAAAATTTGCCGATAAACAGCAGAACATTGAAGCCAATGCCCACGGCGCCGCAGAGGATGCCGTAAGCCTTCCGCACCGCCTGTTCATCTCCGCTTTGTTTGATGAACAGCCTTGCCAGCAGGGATATCACGATCGATCAAGTCCTTTCCGTTTTTCCGGCAGGCTTTGGCCCGCCTGGTAAAAGCGCTTGGTAAAGGCCCCCGGAGGGAGCCGTGCACAGCGAAACACACCGGGAGAGGCGGCGCTTACACGCCCTTCCCCGGGATGACCAGCCTCATGTGGCAGCACAGGTCGTCCAGGTCCCGGTCCGTGGCGGCGGGGATACGCAGCTTGGCGCCGCAGTCCCGGCACACCAGGTCCACGGCGCTGCGGCGGATCTCCATGCCGTAGCGGCCGCTGCCGCAGGCGCAGGTGATGCCGCGGTCCCGGGCGGCAATGTCCTTCAGCTCTGAGAGGACCTCATACATGATGACATTGTCCACAAAGACCTCCGGCCCCTCGCTCTCCTTTTGCTGTTTTTCCTTTTCCGCCAGGACAGCCAGCTCCCGCAGATTTTTCTCCACGACGCCCTCCGGTCCCACAAAGCAGCAAAACTGCTTCGTCCTGGCGCAGCCCAGGGCCGTGGCACCTGTGAGCATCCGCTCCGGCGGAACGACAGCCTCATGGGTCTCCCCGCAGATGCCGCAGGGCACATAGGCATGGTACTTCGCGCCATCAAATGTCACCCGCAGGGCGGATTTTCCGCATTCACACTCGATCTCCGCATTGGACGCCTCCAGGGCAAACACGGAGCGGGCGGCCAGGACGGTCCTGCCGCACTCCGGGCAGAGATAGCCGAAGGAACGCATCTCCTCGCTCATGAAACACACCTCTTTCACACAGATACGAAATTTTTCCATTAAATTTGAATTATACCACGGCAAATTGTGGTTGTACAGCGGTTTTCCCTTCGACAGTGCGATTTTTCATCCCGTCTCCCTGTCATAGTTTTCCCGTCTTTGGGACAACCTACGGAAAATCCCTTTGAGAGGTGGCAATATGAATTTGAAACGTGTGGGCCGCCGGACCGTGGCCCTGTCCGTTCCCCCCTCCGTCCGCTCCTGCGCCTGCATCGGCGGAAAATTTGAGGGCCAGGGTCCCCTTGGCAGTTGCTTTGACGAGCTGGGCGAGAACTCCTTTTTCGGAGAGGCGACCTGGGAAAAGGCGGAGTCCGCCATGCAGAAGCGGGCCTTGAGCCGCGCCCTGGACAAGGCGGGCCTCAAGGCCGGAGATCTGGACTATATCCTGGCGGGAGACCTTCTGAACCAGTGCGTGGGCTCCGCCTTCGGCCTGCGGGACTTCGGCATTCCCTTCTACGGGCTGTACGGCGCCTGTTCCACCATGGGGGAATCCCTGGCCCTGGCGTCTCTGCTCATCGACGGCGGCTTTGCCCGCCGTGCGGCGGCCATGACCTCCTCCCACTTCTGCACCGCCGAGCGGCAGTACCGCATGCCGGTGCCTTACGGCAGTCAGCGGACCCCCACCGCCCAGTGGACGGCCACCGCCGCCGGCTGCACCATTCTGGAGGAGAAGGGACAGGGGCCCTATGTGACCCATGTTATCTGCGGCCGAATCGTGGACAAGGGCATCACTGACGCCAACAACATGGGCGCCGCCATGGCCCCCGCCGCCTACGATACGCTGTCCGCCTTCTTCCGGGACACGGAGACCGGGCCAAAGGATTACGACCTCATCCTCACCGGTGACCTGGGAGAACTGGGCCACGACATCGTGCGGGACTTTTTCCAACGGGACGGCATAGACCTGGGGGAGCGCTACCAGGACTGCGGTCTGCTGCTGTATGACCGGGAGGCCCAGGACATGCACGCTGGCGCCTCCGGCTGCGGCTGCTCCGCCGCCGTGCTGAACGGGTATGTGCTACCGGGTCTGCGGGCGGGGAAATGGCGGCGGGTGCTCTTCGCGCCCACCGGGGCCCTGCTCTCCCCCACCACTTCCTTCCAGGGGGAATCCGTTCCCGGCATCTGCCACGCTGTCTGTCTCTCCGCCGAGATCTGAGCGTTCTCCGAAGAAATACAAATGTGTGCCGTATGGAAAATGCACAAATGATTTTTTCCCTGCGCTCCCGCTTTTAGAATACTCTCTGAAATCTGGCTCAAACCCGCGCTGTCCGCGTCAAAACCGTTGACAGTGCGGGTTTTTCAACGGTATAATCTCCGCAAGAGAGAGCAAGGGCGCCCCCTCTGGGGTTATTTCCTGCTCTCTTTTTGTATATTCGGA
>JAETPK010000152.1 GCA_021771265.1 Oscillospiraceae bacterium | reverse complement strand
CCCCCGCCTGGTGACCCGGAAGCGGGAATTCACCACCTGGGAAGGGACCCTGGACGGTGAGAAAGTCACTGTCACCTCCACCGGCATCGGCGGTCCTTCCTCTGCCATCTGCATCGAGGAGCTGCACAAATGCGGCGCGGACACCTTCATTCGGGTGGGGACCTGCGCCTCCACCTGTGCGGACGTACAGTGCGGCGACATCGTGGTCCCCAACGGCACTGTCCGCATGGAGGGCACCAGTCTCCATTATCTGCCCATGGAATATCCCGCCGTCCCCCATTATCAGCTGCTGAAGCACCTGGAGGAAAGCTCCGTCGCCCTGGGCTACCACACCGCCGTAGGCGTCAGCATCACAAAGGACTCCTTCTACACCCAGGCAGAGCCGGAGACCAAGCCTGTGTCCGATGCGCTCATCAGCCGCTGGAAGAGCTACGTCCGGGGCGGCGCCGTGTGCACCTCCATGGAAGAGGCCGTTTTGTTCCTGGTCGGCGCCAGTCTGGGCGTCCGCGCCGCCTCCGTGCTGGTCTCCGCCACCAATTTCGACGGCACGGTCTCCCGCCGCAACAGCGCCGATGTCTACCCCACCAACAGCATCCAAAAGCCCATCCAGGTGGCTATCGAAGCCCTGCGCCGCCTCATCCGGGAGGACCGCGAACGGTCCTGACAAAAAGACAGCCGTCCGATGGACGGCTGTCTTTTTACGTCTTCCGGTATTCCTCCCGCCAACGGGCCAGCTCCCCGGCGTCCCTGTCATCCAGAGCGTGGAGACCGCCGCGGCTTTCCATGTGGTGGGTCAGCTCATGAGAAAAGGTGGTGTACAGCTCGTCTTCCCAGTCCCGGCGGCTCCAGCTCTCTTTTTTCGCCAGGACGGCAAAGGAGCCGTAGTACAGGTTGATGTAATTGCCCAGCAGATCGTCGCAGTATTCCCCCAGGATATACATCTCCCCCTCCGGGAACTCTGTGTCCGGCACTGTCTCTTCCAGCAGATTCACGCCACCGTTGAGCCCGTCGAACAGGGGCGTCGGGAACTTCTTCGCCATGGTATCCAGCAGGTCATTCACCTCGTCGATGGACAATATCATGGGTGCCTCATTTCTGTGCCTGGCGCATGGACAGCGAGATGCGCTTTTTCTTCTCGTCCACCTCCAGGACCACCACCTTTACCACGTCGCCTACGGAGACCACCTCCGAGGGATGCCTGATGAATTTGTCCGCCACCTGGGAGATGTGGACCAGGCCATCCTGATGGACGCCGATGTCCACAAACACGCCGAAGTCGATGACATTGCGCACCGTGCCGGTGAGGACCATGCCGGGCTTCAGATCCTTCATCTCCAGCAC
>JAETPK010000057.1 GCA_021771265.1 Oscillospiraceae bacterium | reverse complement strand
GGGGCGCTGTCCCTGGGGGAGCAGACGGCCCTGTCAGAAAAGGTGGTGCGGCTCCACGTGCTGGCCAACTCCGACTCTGAGGAGGACCAGGCGCTGAAGCTGCGGGTCCGGGACCGGGTGCTGGCGGAAACAGAGACACTGCTGGAGGCGTCCGCCGACCGGAAGGACGCGGAACAGCGGCTGACGGCGGCCCTGCCGGAGCTGGAGCGTCTGGCGGCGGAGGAGATCGCGGAAAGCGACTATGACTACCCGGTCTCCGTCCGGCTGGAGGAGACGGCCTTTCCCACCCGGACGTACGACGGCTTCACCCTGCCGGCGGGGGAGTATCTGGCTTTGCGGGTCCTCATCGGCGCGGCGGAGGGGCAGAACTGGTGGTGCGTGGTGTTCCCGCCATTGTGCGCGGCGGCCTCGGAGGATGTGGCGGAAACGGCGCTGGCGGCGGGGCTGAGCGAGGACCAGGTGGGCCTCATCACGGAGGAAAACCGGGGCTATGAGCTGCGGCTGAAGTCTGTGGAGCTCTGGGAAAAGCTGAAGGCGAGATTGGCTGTGCTGGGCCTGGAGCCGATCAGTGATTTTGGCGCCAACGTGGTGCTGGAGGGAGGTTTGGCCCTCCAAACCCTGGACAGCTGGGCGGGCTTTCTGGGAAAGACGCCGGAGGAGATCACCTTTGGCGGCTATGACAGCGAGGTCTATTTTGAGACAGAGGACTTTGACGGCTTTTTGCGGCAGCTGCTGGAAGGGTCGTCGGTGGAGTTGGTCCACCCGCCGCTGGAGCACCGCTGTGGCCAGCGGGTGGTGCGGCTGTATGACCCGGACCGCCACATCATCGAGGTGGGGGAGGCCATGAGCGATGTGTGCCGCCGCTTCCGGGACAGCGGCCTGGACGAGGAGGGCATTGTAGAGAGACAGGATATTTGAGAAACGCGGGATAAACCGGGATGGGACGGGAAGACATGAGAAAACCCGCTATTTCAGCGGGAAACGAGGCATTTTCAACCGGGACGGGCCCGCGAGCGGGGGCTCAATTCTCGGACAACTTGAGACGGGGGCGTCGACGCGGTCGGCGCTCTTTTTTCATGCCCTGGACGGCCCAGGAAGGGCCCAGGACGGCGGCGGGGCCGTGGGACGTATGCGATGGCCCGGAGGCCCGGAAACCCTTGTAAATCAGCCCCTACAAGGCAGGAGGGCCGCTCCACCCGCCCCGGAAGTCAGCAGCAGCAGCAGACGCAAGAGGGCGGGCTTTGCGGCCCATGGTGAGATTATAGCAGACGGGCCCGGAAAAGGCAAGGGGCGGGCCGTGCAAACAGGGGCGTTAAACGTGCAGAAAATAACGGCGGGAGTGTTAAAACCCCCGTTTTGAGGGCCACCATCACCGCGATCAGCGCGGGCCGGACTGTTACAAGGCGTTACTCGGGCCGTTCAGAGGCGAGCGACGCCGAGCCCTGGGCGCGGGAAATCGGCCCGGAGCAATTCTTCAAATCAACCAAACCCGCGAAGAATTGCAGAATTGCCCGTAAATCAAGGGGTTCCGGGCTCCCGGCACCGTCGAGCGCCGCTTTTTTCAATTCTTCATGTTTTGGATTTAGTTTTTAATCATACAGGCGCAAAAAATCAGGCGGTTCCGTCGCGGGCCTCACGGCCTTCGGCGGGGCCGCTTTCCTCGCCGTTCTCGTCGAAATATGTCCAGTAGATAGACCCCGCCTTTTTCCCAAGTCGCCGCTTGTATTTGAGATGGACGATGTCGAAGACGTCCTCCCGCTCCTCCTCCGGCAGGAGTCGGAACATGGCGACGAGATCAGTCTCAAGGCTCGAGAGCGGGCTCCCATCACAGAGGAGACCTTGCTCTCGCTTTACGGCCTCAAGATCGGGCGGCGCGGGCTGGGAGTTCTCATTTGTTACATCCTCACCTGTTAGAACCCATTCCATAGAAACGCCGAGAGCGGTCGCGATCTTGTAGAGGGAAACCGTGTCGGGAACCCTTTTCCCCGTGCAATATTGACTCAAGGCCGTGGTAGAAAGCCCTGTTTTATTGCAGACGTCGAGCTGTCTCATGTCCAGCTCTTTAATACGCCTTGCAATCCTATTTCCAACATCCGAGAATACGATCTCCATTGAAAATCCTCCCTTGTGAAATCTGATTTAACAATCGAGAAAAAACCTATTGACAAATCCTCATTTGTTAAATATAATAGGCTGTGGTGAGATTAAGAATTTAAGCAACAACAGCATACCACACCCCAGGCGAAAAGGAAAGCAGAAAAGGAGGTCGGTCGGTAGAGTAGAAGGGAGCGGCGAGGGCTCCACCCCCTTTACTTCAATTCATTCTCGGCTTTACAGACAGGGCAAAGCGCCACCCGGCGAACAGAGAGAGACCGGATGGGAGCATCGCAGGAGCGGCACCGATACTTCGAGAGTTTGCAAACCGAAGCATAGCAAAAGGGGCCGGACACGGGGCCCGGAGCTGTTCCCCCAGCTCCGAAGCCGACCGAGTCCTTGCGGATAGACGTCCTTGAGTCCTTGCGAATGGTAAACCGAAATTTTTTCATCGAGCGCCCTCGCCGCTCCCCTCTACTCTAAGATCAAGCAGTTCGTCAAGAACGCGCTGCATCTCGACCTCAACAGCAAGACCAAAATATTCTATATGCGGCAGGGCGTGAACGCCTACGGCTACAAGATCAAGGCGACCCATCTCGAGCTCCGAACCGAGTCCAAGCGGAAGGAGAAGCGGAAGGTGAAGGCCATGATCGCGAAGCTCCGGGAGGGCAAGAAGACGCGGCGGGAGATGCAGCAGGAGGTCAACTCCTGGCTCGGCTTCGCCCGCTGGGCAAGCGCCTATAACCTCGCGAAGAAGATATTCGCGCCCTACCGATTTATCAAAGTGGAAGGAGTGCTCCCATATGGCGCAATTTCTCGGAACCGTGCAGCTCGGCGGGTTCTACAACAACGGCACTATCTTATCGGCAACCCGCTCGAGGAGTTCCCGGAGTGGGTTCAGCCCATCGGGGCTCATGACGCCTACAGCAAGGGCGCGAAGACCTCCCACGGCGGGAAGAAGTGGGTCTCCGAGGTGGATGGCAACACATGGGAGCCCGGCGTCTATGGCTGGGCGGAGTACAGTGAGCCGGAGCCCCAGGAAGCCCCCCAGGAGCCCCAGGAAGGGGCCCTCGAGGAGCCGGGGGAGTAACTACCCCAGGACGAGCTAAAAGGCAAGGGAGGGGCGGCAAACGCCGCTCCTCCCGGGGCCTTAAAAAGCCCGCCCTCTTGCTCGGGCCGCTCCCCTCGTCGGGGGCGGTCGGCGCAAGTGAGCGAGCTCGGATTTACTTCTAAGAACGGGGCTATTTTTTCTCATTTATCCTGTCCGCTTTTCTCAAAAATCTCGTCGCGCTACAGGCATTGCCCGCCGGATGGATGTGCCAGTGGAATATGTCCGGGCGCAATTGAAAAAAACGTAAAACACGTCTTTGGACGGGAACGCGCGGGACAGTAAGAGATGAACGCGAAAAAAGACATGCTCTGCATACGGATGGGATGTTTTATGCGGGCGGGACTTGTGGAAGTGATACTATGAAGGGATTTGAACGACAGGACCAATTATTTTCTCTTTGCGGATTGAATTGCGGGCTGTGCCCTATGCTTTTGGGAAAGTATTGCGGCGGTTGCGGCAACGGGAACCAATCGTGCAGGATCGCGAAATGCAGTCTGGAACACGGAAAAGTCGAATATTGCTTTGCATGTGAAAGCTATCCATGTGAGCGATATCAGAACATGGGTGAATACGACTCCTTTATCACCCACAGGCGGCGGAGAGCAGACTTGGAAAAAGCGAAAAACATAGGCATTGCGCAGTACGATCTTGAGCAGCAGGAAAAAGTACAGATCCTGTCTTACTTACTTTCCAACTACAATGATGGACGCAGAAAAAACTTCTTTTGCGTGGCAGTGAATCTATTGGAGTTGCCGGAGCTGCGGGAGGTGGTGGCTGAGCTGCGGTCCAATGAGAAATTGCCCTCGCTGCCCATAAAAGAGCGCAGCTCATACGCGGCAGAGGTGGTCCGAAACATCGCGGACAGAAGAAATGTGGCGTTGAAGCTGATCAAGAAAAAGTAGTTGTCACGGGGCGGAGCATTGTGCATCCTGTGGAGCTCCTGTCAAATATGAACAACGCCTCCGTATGGCCGTGACCATACGGAGGCGTTCGGTGATCGTCCCTTTGGGTTGGGATGCTTTATGGCGTTACTTTTCCAGCTTGGCGTTGCACTTGGACAGGAAGCGCTCGTTGGAGATGATGGCCCGGGTGTGGGTGCCGCCGCCGATAGGACCCTTTTCGTCCCAGGCGGACACCTTGAAGTCCACCATCCGGCCGTTTTCAGACACGTTGGTGATCTCCGCCTCTGCCCAGACCTTCATGCCCACAGGGGTGGGCGCGTCGTGGGAGATGTCCAGATGGGTGCCCACGCTGCCCTTGCCCTCCTCCAGAAAGCTTTGCAGGCAAGTCATAGCGGCGTTTTCCAGCATGGCGGCCATGAAGGGGGTGCCGAACACCGGCAGCAGGCCGGAGCCCACGGTAGCCGCGGTCAGTTCCTCCGTGACGGTCTGCTCCAGCTGGCATTTTGTTCCGATCAAGATCATATGTAGTACCTCCGTTTCGATTTTAAAGGGAAAACGGCGCCGGGAACGGCGCCGTTTTTCTCAGCTCAGATGCCCAGCTCCGTCCACAGGTCGTTGTAAAGGGTCAGGGTTTCGGCGGGCAGGTTTTCGTAAAGGGCGCAGCGGTCCCGGACCTCCTGAGGCGCGGCCATGATCTCATACAGGCCCATGTCCAGCGCC
The DNA here is from genome assembly GCA_021771265.1 of Oscillospiraceae bacterium. Lineage (GTDB taxonomy): Bacteria > Bacillota > Clostridia > Oscillospirales > Oscillospiraceae > Oscillibacter. Next base: position 10,665 of record JAETPK010000057.1, on the reverse strand, counting down.
TCACCGTAGGTCTCTTGATAGTAAGCAGGGTACTGCTCCAGTGCCTCGGTGTTGGGGGAGGCATACCAGATGTAGTCCATGTTGGCCAGGCAGGCGTCCGTGCCGGCGATGAAGTTGATCCACTCCTCGGCCTCCGTTTTGTGCTGGGCGTCCTTCAGAACGCACATGGCGTCCACGAACCAGTTGCTGCCCTCCTCCGGCACCACATAGGCGAGGTCGGGGTTGTTCTCCAGCATGGTCAGGTAGTCGCCGGCGTAGTACATGGCGATGGCGGCGTTGCCGCCCTCCATCTTCTGGAATACCTCATCCATGACGAAAGCCTGGTACACGCCGGCGTTTTTGGCACCGGAGAGCAGCTGATAGGCCTCCCGGATCTGGGCTTCATCGGTGGTGTTGATGTCGTAGCCCAGGTTCAGCAGGGCGGCGGCCAAGGCGTCCCGGGAATTGCGGATCATCAGTACCTGCCCGGCGTACTTTTCGTCAAACATGGCGTCCCAGCTGGTGATGGGCGCGTCCACCATGGTGGTGTTGTAGATGATGCCCAGGGTGCCCCAGGTGTAGGGCACGGTGTATTTGTTGTCAGGGTCAAAGCTCAGACCCTTGTACTGGTCACCGATCTTGGCATAGTTGGGGATGTTGTCGTAGTTCAACTCCGCCAGCATGTCCTCGGCGATGAGACGGCCAATCATATAGTCAGAGGGGACGATGACATCATAGTCGCCGGCGCCGGTCTTCAGCAGGGAATAGAGGGCCTCGTTGCTCTCGGCGGTCTGATAGTTGACCTTGATGCCGGTTTCCTCCTCGAATTGATAAATCAAATCCTCATCAATGTATTCACCCCAGCTGCACACGTTGACGACCCGTTCCTCGCCGCTGCTTCCGCAGCCGGTCAGGAGCATGGTGGCTGCCATCATCATGGCAAGGACCAAGGCAAGTGTCTTTTTCAATTGATCATTCCTCCAGTGTTTATGTGAGATTCTATTTCATGGCCTCGGGGCCGTGAAACCGTCAGACGCGGTGAAGCTCCGCGGAGCGGCGGCGCTCCTGCCGGGCCTCCCGGATGTTGACGATGGCCAGCAGCACCAGCACCGTCACGAACAAAAGGGTGGAGATGGCGTTGATCTCCGGCGTGACCCGCTTTTTGGTCATGCCGTAAATGGTCATGGCCAGAGTGGAGGCGGAGGAGCCGGCGGTGAAGTAGCTGATGACGAAATCGTCGATGCTCATGGTAAAGGCCGTCAGAGCGCCGGAGACGATGCCGGGCTTGATCTCCGGCAGGATCACCTTCCGGAAAGCCTGCATCCAGGTGCAGCCCAGGTCCATGGCGGCGTCCACCAGGTTTTTATCCATCTGCCGCAGCTTGGGGCCAACGGACAAAATGACGTAGGGAATGTTGAAGCAGATGTGGGCGATGAGCAGTGTGCCGAAGCCCATAGTCAGCCGGGTGGGCAGCCGGACAAGGTGCTGCATACCGTTGAACCAAGAGGCGAAATCACCCCACAGACCGAAAAACGCCACGAAAAACAGGCACAACGACACGCCGGTGACGATGTCCGCGTTCATCATGGGGATGTTGTTGATGGTCATGAGGGGGTCCCGGAGCTTGCGGCGCATGGCGTAAAAGCCGATGGCGGCAAAGGTGCCGGCAACGGTGGCGATGACGGTGGCCAGCAGGGACACCAACAGCGTTGTGTACACGCTCTGCATGATGAGCCGGTTATGGAGCAGCTTGGCGTACCAGTCCAGGGAAAAGCCTTTCCAGACGGTGTTGCTGTTGCCGGCGTTGAAGGAGAACACGATGAGCAGGACGATGGGCGCGTACAAAAACACGAACACCAGCGCCATGAACAGACGGTTCAGCAGGGAATTGTTCTTCTTCTTCACATCATCACCGCCTGTTCTTCACCTTCACCAAAGCGGTTCATGACCCACATGCACACCACCACGATGACCATCATCACCAGGGAGATGGCGGCCCCCAGCTGGGGGTTGTAGGCGCCGCCCAGGAACTGCTGCTCAATGAGGTCGCCCAGCATCATCTCCGTGCCGCCGCCCAGCATCTTGCTGATGGCAAAGGTGGACACGGAGGGGACGAACACCATGGTGATGCCGGAGAGCACACCGGGCAGGGAAAGGGGCAGAATGACCCGGCGGAACACGTTGAAGGTGTTGGCGCCCAGGTCCCGGGCCGCCTCGATGAGGGAGCGGTCCAGCTTGATAATGACGGAGTAGATGGGCAGGATCATGAAGGGCAGGTAGTTGTACACCATGCCCAGCACCACGGCCCCCTGGGTGTTGATGAGCCGGAAGTACTGAAGATCCGTGCCGAAGACCTGATTGTACAGGGCGATGAGGCCGATCTTCTGGAACAGCTGGTTCAAAAGGCCGTTATTCTCCAGAATGGACATCCAGGAGTAGGTTCGCAGCAGAAAATTCATCCACATGGGCAGCATGATCAGCACCATGGCCAGCCGCTGGAACTGAGGCCCTTCCTTACTCATCATATAGGACACGGGGTAGCCGATCAGCAGGCACACAGCGGTGGCGATGAGGGCCAGCTTGAAGGAACGGAGGAACACCACGGCGTAGGTCCCCATGCGGGCGAAATTCGCCAGGGTGAATCCGCCGCCGGCGGCGGAGAAGGCGTACAGCACCACCATGATGATGGGGACCACCACGAACAGCGCCATCCAAATGACATAGGGGATGGCGAAGTGGGAGAGCTTATTCTTCATCCCCGCTCTCCTCCTCGTCCAGCGCAAGGCTGGCGTCGTCCAGCTCGTCGTACTCCTCGGAGAAGGAGGAATAGTCGCCGAACATGCCGGAGTACTGGCTCTTTTTCATGACGTGGATGCCGTCGGGGTCGATCTTGATGCCGATGCGGGCGCCCACAGGGGAGTGGTCCGTGGTCTGGATGAGCCATTTGAAGCCCCGGAAATCCACGATGATGTCGTACTGCATCCCCTTGAAGGTCACGTTGGTGACGGTGCCGGTGAGCTGGCCCTGCTCCACGGGGACGATGTCGATGTCCTCGGGCCGGATGACCACATCCACCGGCTCATTCTCGCCGAAGCCGCCGTCCAGGCAGGGGAACTCCCGGCCATACATTTTGACAATCTTGTCCCGGACCATGACGCCGTCAATGATGTTGGACTCGCCGATAAAGTCCGCCACGAAGGCGTTTTTCGGCTCGTTGTAAATATCCTCGGGGGTGCCGATCTGCTGGATGCAGCCCTTGTCCATGACCACGATGGTGTCGGACATGGTAAGGGCCTCCTCCTGGTCGTGGGTTACATAAATAAAGGTGATGCCCACCTGCTGCTGGATGCGCTTGAGCTCGATCTGCATGTCCTTGCGGAGCTTCAGGTCCAAAGCGCCCAGAGGCTCGTCCAACAGCAGGACCTTGGGCCGGTTCACCAGAGCCCGGGCGATGGCCACCCGCTGCTGCTGGCCGCCGGAGAGGGCGTCGGGCTTGCGGTGCTCAAAGCCCTTGAGGCTGATGACCTCCAGCATTTCCATGACCCGCTGGTCGATCTCCTCCTCGGGGATCTTCACCTTCCGCTTTCCGGTGGGGTCATTGGGGTCGGGCCGCCGCTGCATCCGCAGGCCGAAAGCAATATTTTCATAGACGTTCAGATGGGGAAACAGGGCGTACTTCTGGAATACGGTGTTGATCTGCCGCTGATAGGGCGGAACGTCATTAATCCTCACACCGTCGAACAGGACGTCTCCGGACGTGGGAGTCGCGAAGCCGCCAATGATCCGCAGCGTGGTGGTCTTACCGCACCCGCTGGGTCCGAGCAATGTGAGGAATTCTTTGTCATTGATATAAAGATTGATGTGATTCAATACAGGCTCGTCGTCAAACGCCATGCACAGGTCCCGCAGGCGAATCAACTCTTTGGACATGTATCCTCCCCCATTTCAATCATATTTTGTATAAACACATGCGCCTCTTCTCTCTGTTGAGGGGGAACCTTTCTCGTCGAAATTCAGCAATTTGAACTATATCGGAAGTATCCCCAAATGTCAAGGGAATTACCTATATTTTACGAGGGAAATTCCGCTCCGGGACCGTGGGGGCCGCGGCTGGGGAGACACGGGGTCATTTCGGGGGAAAATACTTGTCTCGGAAGGGGACGCTGTCCACCCGGAACTCCTTGCCCCGCAGATATTCCAGCGCTCCGGCGTCCGTGGTGAAGGCAAAGGCCAGTTTGTAGGAGTACAGGGCCTGACGGGTCTCATGATACTGCTTGTTGACGGTCCCCTGGCCGTACTTGCCATCGCCCAGCAGGGGGCAGCCGATCTCCGCCATGGAGACCCTGATCTGATGGGTCCGGCCGGTCAGCAGGCGGCACTCCACCAAAGACAGGGGGCCCCGGCTCTCCAGGGTTTTGTACAGCGTGACGGCGGTCTTGCCGCCGGGGACGGGCTTGTGGTAAAAGGAGACCTGCTTTTTGGCCTCGTCCTTCAGCAAAAAGCCCTCAACGCGCCCCTCCGCGGGCCGGGGATGTCCCACGGTGACGCAGAGGTAGCTTTTTTCCAGCTCGTGGTTTTTGATCTTTTCGTTGATGATGCGGAGGGTCTCGGCGTTTTTGGCGGCGATGACAATGCCGCCGGTGTTGCGGTCGATGCGGTTGCACAGGGCGGGGGAAAAGGCGTTTTCCCACCTGGGATTCCACTCTTTTTTCTGGTACAGGTAGGCCTGGATGTGGTTGATGAGGGTGTTTACCTTCTCCGTCTCGTCGGCGTGGACCACCAGGCCGGGCCGCTTGTTCACCAGCAGCAGGTTTTCATCCTCGTATACGATGTCCAGCTGGGGAGCGAACAGCGTCAGAAACATGTTTTCCTCAGAGGGCTTGTCAAAAAACTCATCGTTGATATATAATTGAAGAATATCGCCGGCATTCAGCCGCACATCCCGCTTGGAGCCCTTGCCGTTGACCTTGATGCGCTTGAGGCGGATATATTTTTGCAGCAGGGCGGGGGGCAGCAGCGGCAGATTTTTTGCCACGAAGCGGTCCAGCCGCTGGCCAGCGTCATTTTTTCCAATGGTGAATTCCCGCATGATGTCCTCCGAACGATGGTGAGATCCCATTTATCATACCTGTTTCCGGCGGACTTGTAAAGCGATGGGAACCAGAATTTTTACGGGAAGGTAGGAGAAACTGAATGGAGAAGCAGAGTCCCGAGAAAAAGCAGAGAGGACGGACCAACGCGTTTATGATCCTGGCCGGCGGCTATTTGCTGTATCTGGCCTATCAGCTGATCGCCGGCATCCAGGAGAGCGGTCACAAGGCCCTGAGCATCGGCGCGGCGGTGGTGTTCATTGCCGTGGGCTGCGGGCTGCTGTGGCGGGAGTGGAAGGCGTACCGCTACGGCTTGGAGCATAAGGATGACCCCTCCTCCTGGTCCGACGAGCCGGAGGAGCTGGCGGAGCCGGCCGGTGAAGGGGAGGAAGCCGATGACGAGTCGGAAGAGCCCGGCGGAGAAGAGGAGGGGCTATGAACGTGGATGCGCTCTGCGCCGCCGTCTGGGAAGCCGGCAGCTGGCTGAAGCGGTTCAACCGCAAGGAGTACGAGGAGGCCTTTCAGCGCTATCAGGAGCGGTTCGCGCCCCTGTACGCCCAGGCCGTCCGGGAGGCGGAGGACGTGGAGGGGCTGCAAAAGCTGGCCGATGCCCTGCTGGACGCCCTGGAGCAGCGCTGGAACAAGCGTCTGCTGGGCCGGGGCGCGCGGATGGTGGACGAGCGGCAGGTGGTGGTCTGCTTCCTTTCTCCCATGCTTTTGGAGGAGCCGGACCCCCTGTGCGGGCGGTTTGCCGGCGTTCTGCGGCAAAGCTGGGCGGACCGCTGGCCCAAGCAGGCGTACTATATCACCACGTATGAAGTCCTGCGTACCGGTTTCCGCACGTCCATTCTGGGCATCGACCTGACCGGCAGCCGCGTTGACCCCCACCGGGACACCGGCGGCAGGGAGAAAAAAAGATGACGTTTTGAAAAAAATAGTTTGACAACGAGATGCGTATCCCTTATAATACTAATCGTGTCATTGCGAGGTAGCTTATGCTTTTTGATGTAAAACCCATCCTGCGGGACCCCGCCAAGGAGCTGACCTTCCAGTTTGAAATGGACCTGTCGGACCTGGAGTTTTCCGGCCGGCATCCCGTTTCCCGTCCCGTGACGGTGAAGGGCAGAGCGTACAGCAGCGCCGATGTGCTGCACTTGGAGCTGACAGCCCGCTCCGTGCTGGACGCCGTGTGCGACCGCTGCGGAAAGGAATTTCTCCAGGACAAGGAGATTCCGTACAGCTGCATGCTGGCGGAGGAGCTTCAGGACGAGGACAACGACGAGATCGTCCTGCTGGAGCAGGGAAAGGTGGATATTTCCGACCTGGCCCGGACCGCGTTCATCCTCGGAATGGACACGAAGACATTGTGTTCGGAAGATTGCAAGGGACTGTGCCCCCGGTGCGGAGCTGACCTGAACCTCGGCCCCTGCTCCTGTGAAAAGGAAGTGGACCCACGGCTCGCAGTCCTGGCCAAGCTTTTGGAGAACAAATAAAGAAACAAACTAAGGACGGGCTTGACCTCCCGGGCCTTTGAAAGATCAAGGAGGTGTCACAATGGCAGTACCTAAGGGAAAAGTATCCAAAGCAAGACGCGACAAGCGGCGCAGCTCCACGTGGAAGCTGGCTGTCCCCGGTCTCGTGAAATGCCCGAAATGCGGTGCGCTGCACCTGCCTCACAGAATGTGCCAGGAGTGCGGTACTTACAATGGCCGTGAGGTCAAGGTTGTTAAGTCCGTCGTCTCTAAATAAGGATTTGCGCATGCTTGCTTTAGGAGGGAAGAACCATTCTTCCCTCCTTGCTTTTTGCCCGTCATGGGGATGACAGGGATTTTTTAACTTGCTATCCACCTGTCTGCCGGATATAATATGATGGACAGAATGCAAAAGAGGTGAACTGTGTGAGCTTTCAGGAGGAAATGCGGCAGATCCGTTGGGAGGCTGAATATGCCCAGCCGGTTGCAGAAGTTTCCCAGTCTGAGATTGATGATTGTGTACGGAAAGTTTGTGACTGCATCCGGGACCAGTTGAAAAAACAGGCGTCTGAGAGTAAGCTGTTGTACGCCGTCCGATATCGGGGATTGTTGGTGCGAAGGGAAGAACGATTTTCACTTCGCTATCAGACCAAGTGGTTTGCTTCTGTCCGTATAGATCGGAAGCATCTCCCCATATGCTGTGCAGTTCTTCCCTACAATGAGAATGTGGAGAGTAACTTTTCCTTGGACAAAATTGAGACTTTTTCCCGTATTTTAGACGCTGTTGAGACAGAATTGCAACAGGATGATATTTTTCCTGTCAATGAGCATACAGAAGGAAAAAACAAGGTTGCCTATCGGACACCAATGCAGGACAAAAACTATCTCCACATTGTTCAGGAATTAAAGAACAGAGAAAGCGTAGAAATTCGCTATAGCGTTGATATCGCCTATTTTGTAAAAGATGAACCGACAAAAACAGAAAGGATGTGAGAACCGATGAAACCCATCGTTGCTATCGTAGGCCGTCCCAATGTGGGCAAGTCCATGCTGTTCAACAAGCTGATCGGCAGACGGCTTTCCATTGTGGAGGATACGCCCGGCGTCACCCGGGACCGCATTTACGGGGAGACGGACTGGAACGGACGTCCCTTCACCCTCATCGACACCGGCGGCATCGAGCCCCGCACGGATAACCAGATCCTGGAGTTTATGCGGGACCAGGCCCAGATCGCCATTGACAACGCTACTGTCATCGTGTTTTTGACAGATATCAAGACCGGCCTCACCGCCTCTGACCACGAGGTGGCCAACATGCTGCTGCGCAGCGGCAAGCCCATCGTGCTGGCGGTGAACAAGATGGACTCCACCGGCGATGTGAATCCGGACTTTTACGAGTTTTACAACCTGGGTCTTGGCGACCCCATCGCCGTCTCCGCCGTCCATGGCCACGGCACCGGCGACTTGCTGGATGCCTGCGTCCAGTACTTCCCCCCGGAGGAGGAAGAAGAGGAAGAGGACGACGCCATCAAGGTGGCCGTCATCGGCAAGCCCAACGCCGGCAAGAGCTCCCTGGTGAACAAGATCCTGGGGGAGGAGCGGGTCATCGTGTCCAACGTGGCCGGCACCACCCGGGACGCCATCGACTCCCGCTTTGAAAACGAACAGGGTAAGTTCGTGTTCATCGACACCGCCGGCATCCGCAAGAAGTCCAAGGTGGAAGAGGACATTGAGAAATACAGCGTGCTCCGGGCCACCATGGCCATTGAGCGCAGCGACGTGTGCCTCATTATGATCGACGCCACGGAGGGCGTCACGGAACAGGACACCAAGGTGGCGGGCCTGGCCCACGAGGCCGGCAAGGCCAGCATCATCGTCATCAACAAGTGGGATCTGGTGGAAAAGGACGACAAGACCATGGACCGGATGCGGGAGAAGGTCCGCCAGGACCTGGCCTTCATGACCTACGCCCCCATCCTGTTCATCTCCGCCAAGACCGGCCAGCGGGTGGACAAGCTGTTTGCCCTCATCGATTATGTCAGCAACCAGGCAACGACCCGCATCACCACCGGCATGCTGAACAACGTTCTGGAGGACGCCCAGACCCGGGTGCAGCCCCCCACGGACAAGGGCCGGCGGCTGAAGATCTACTACATGACCCAGGTGGGCGTCAAGCCGCCCCACTTCGTCATCTTCTGCAATGACGCCCGGCTGTTCCATTTCTCCTATCAGCGGTATATTGAAAACTGTATCCGCAATACCTTCGGCCTGGAGGGCACGCCCGTGAAGATCTCCATCCGCCAGAAGGGCGACAAGGAGGAGTGAGCAGGAGATGGAAATGATCTCTCCCATGGTTTTTGGAATGGAACCGGGCTTTTCCCTGGAACCCGGCTTCTATTTCCTGATGCTCGCCACCGCCGTGGCGTCCTACTTCCTGGGCTGTTTCAACGGCGCGGTCATCGTCTCCAAGTATATCCTGCGGGATGACGTGCGCACCCATGGCAGCGGCAACGCGGGCCTGACAAACTTCCACCGCACCTTTGGCGGCCCGTTGACCGTCGTGGTCATTTTGTGCGACGTGCTGAAGGCGGTGGCGGCGCTGCTGCTGGGCACGGCACTGCTGAGTTCCCCTCTGGGCGCCTGGGGCGCGGTGTTCTCCAAGTATTGGGCCGGTGTGTTTTGCCTGCTGGGCCACATGTTCCCCTGCATGTTCCATTTCAAGGGCGGCAAGGGCATTCTCTCCGGTGGGACCATTGCCATCATGATCGACTGGCGGGTGGCTCTGGTGGTCTGGGGCGGCTTCCTGCTTTTGACCATCCTGACCCGGTATGTATCCCTGGGCTCTCTCTGGGCCGGGGCCAGCTTCCCCTTTATCTCCTGGTACTGCTATCCCGACCCGGTCATCGTGGCGCTGGCTTTCGTCTGCGGGGGGCTGGTGGTGTGGCAGCACCGGGGCAACATTCAGCGGCTCTTGAGCGGGACGGAAAATAAATTTACCCTGCACCGGAAACACTCATAAAGGAGGAGACAGCATGAAAGCGGTTGTATTGGGCAGCGGCGGCTGGGGCACGGCCCTGAGCATGGTCCTCTGCGACAATGGACATGAGACGTATCTCTGGTCCCACAACCACGCCAAGGCGGCGGAGATGGCCCAGACCCGGGAAAATCCTCTGCTGAAGGGCGTCCATCTTCCGGAAGCTCTCCGGATCACCGGCGACCTCTCCGTGTTGGAGGGGGCGGACCTGGTGGTGTGCGCGGCACCTTCTTTTGCCGTCCGGGACACCGGAAAAAAGGCGGCTCCTTACCTGCGGCCGGACAGCATCTTGGTGTCTGTGTCCAAGGGCATTGAGCGGGACACCAACCTCCGCATGAGCCAGGTTCTCCAGGAGGAGACGCATCATATTTGTAAAGTGGTTGCCCTTTCGGGTCCCTCCCACGCGGAGGAGGTGGGCATCCGGATGCCCACGGGCTGCGTGGCCGCCTGTCCGGACCGGGCGGCGGCCCGGTTCGTCCAGGATGCCTTCATGAACGATTATTTTCGCATTTACACCAGCTATGACATCATCGGTGTGGAGCTGTCCGGTGCGCTGAAAAACGTCGTGGCCCTCAGCTGCGGCATCTGCGCGGGCCTTGGCTTTCAGGACAACACGAAAGCGCTGCTCATGACCCGGGCCATGGCGGAGATCACCCGCCTGGGCGAGCAGCTGGGCGGCACCCGCCGCACCTTCGGGGGCCTTGCCGGCATGGGCGACCTCATTGTCACCTGTACCTCCATGCACTCCCGAAACAACCGGGCCGGCATGCTCATCGGCCAGGGAAAGACTGTGCGGGAGGCCATGGAGGAAGTGGGCGCCGTGGTGGAGGGCTACTACGCCGCGGAGAGCATCCACCAGCTGGCCCGGCGGGAGGGCGTGGAGATGCCTATCTGCTGCTGCGCCTATGATGTGCTGTACCATGGCAAGCAGGCGCGGGACGTGGTGACGGAGCTGATGACCCGGGCCAAAAAGGACGAATTGCTGGAGACCACTTGGATGTGAGCCAAAGAGAGGGGAGAGACGCCCCTCTCTTTTTTGTAAAAAATATTTGACATGCGCCTGCGTTTATGGTGTTATTATTGTTATTAT
>JAETPK010000056.1 GCA_021771265.1 Oscillospiraceae bacterium | reverse complement strand
CTACTGCATCCGGGTGACGGACAGCGGCAAGGGCATTCCGGCGGCGGAGCTGACCCGGATCACCGAGGCCTTTTACATGGTTGATAAATCCCGCGCCCGGGCGCAGGGCGGCGCGGGCCTTGGCCTGACAGTCTGCCAGCGCATCATAGAGCTGCACGGCGGGGCCATGGAGTTTCGGAGCATAGAGGGGGAAGGCACACAGGTCTGTGTCCATTTGAAGGGAGGCACGCCGGCGTGAAGAAATGGAAAAATTGGCTGCTGCCCATTTTCACCTGTCTGGTGGTGCTGTGTGCCGCCCTGCTGCCCCAACGGCTGTCCGAGCTGCGGGACCGGGCGTTGCTGGGCGCGGTCCACGCAGAGGAGCTGACAGATGACCGTCTGCCTGCCCGGCCCTTGAGTCTGGCGGAGCGCATGGAACTGCTGTCTCTCTGGTTGAGCGAGCCGGAGCGCTTCACCCTGGTCACGCAGGATCTGTCCGCAAAAATGACACCGGAAGAAATGCCCGCGCTGCAGACGCAGGTATGGAAAGAATTGAACAGTCTGGTGGTAGCAGGCGTCCTTTCGGAGGAAATGCTGCCGGAGGACCTCTCCAGACTCAGCGGGGAGCGGGCGTCTGTGCGGCTGTCTGAGGATCTGCGGGGCGCTACTTTCCTACAGCTGGGAGTCGTTGACAAGTGGAAGGGACCAGACTTATCCATCCTCCTAGATGCGGATACAGGCCATGCCATCGCCTTGCAGGTATTTTCCCCCATATCTGCGCATCTCGCTGCGACCGCCACAGATATTGGCAAAGCCTTTATGGACCGCCTTGGTATTGAGAACCAGGTGCAAACCCCCGGCGCGGATCACGCGGTGGTTCTCCTGCCGGAGACGGGGGTCCTGTACGATATTTATTTAGACTATTCTGATGGAGAAGGAGGATATTGCTCTTTAATCATCCAGCCAGAGGACTCCCCAAGTCCAGCGGCAGGCAACATGGCAGGAATCTACGATGCCGCCGGATGATGGCAGTTTGATGCAGAAATGAAGGAAGTTTGATGGAACGCCGCAGTAAGGTGGGACACAGAAAACGGCAAAGGAGTGTCCCGATATGTCTTCTGTCCATTACTGTCCTGCTGATTACACCGACATCCCCGAGCGGGAATATTATGTTGCTCCCCGTAAAGGCCAAAAGCGGCGCCGTCTGCGCCTCCTTTCGCTTCTGCTGGCTATGCTCTTGTTCGGCGGCGGATTCCTGCTGGGGCGTGCCCAGGCAGCGCAGGCATCAATGCCTGATGATGCCTGTTTAGCAACGCCGTCCGGCGGCAGCGCCAGGGCGGCATGCGGCATCATCCCGGTCTCTCCGGCGGCTCCGGGCGCAGGCGGCAGCTCTGGCGGAGAAGCCGCTGAGAATTGGGAGCTGATTCTGGTAAATGGGGAGAATCCGCTGTCAGAGGATTTTTCTGTTCCGAAACTAACGCAGTTGAAGAATGGTCAGAGTATCGACAGTAGGGCCTATCCCGCCCTGCAGGAAATGATGGACGCGGCCCGGGCCGAAGGGTATCAGCCCCTGATCTGCTCCTCCTACCGCACTTGGGACAAGCAGACCCAGCTGTTTCAAAAGAAGGTCCAGTCCTATCTGGACCAGGGGTATCCCCAAACGGAGGCGGAAGATCGGGCCTCGTTCTGGGTGGCACGACCCGGTACCAGCGAGCACCAGACCGGGCTGGCGGTGGACATCGTGGACCAGAATTACCAGCTGCTGAACGAGAAGCAGGAGAACACGCCTGTCCAGCAGTGGCTCATGGCCCACTGCGCTGAATACGGCTTCATTCTCCGCTATCCCACCGGGAAAAGTGAACTCACCGGCATCGGCTATGAGCCTTGGCATTACCGCTATGTGGGGCTGGATGCCGCCAGGGAGATTACAGAGCAGGGCCTCTGTCTGGAGGAATATCTTGATTCGACTGGGATAACCACCTGATCCAAACCGTGACCCAGACTGGAATTGGAACAGACAGCAGGTAACGGAAACAACGGAGCGGACAGCAAAGTGGTTTTGAGCCAAAAGAGGCGGAAAGGGCGGGATATCTGGTGAAGAGAGTGGCTCCATCTATTGCGGGCGGAATCGTGGCTTTAGGGCGTTTTCATCGGCAGCAGGACTTTCCTCACAAACCGCCTACGCCACTTCGGGGGTGGCTTGAAGACGTACGGATTGCCACCCATCCCCCTCCGAGGGTACACAACGGCTTACAAGGCCAATCAGCGTGCAGCTCGACGCTTGTTATTCTTTTCTATGACCACAGGTTCTTCTTTGTTTCCTGCATTGCAAATTTTGAGTTGGGGCTTTGCGATATCCCTGTTCTTTACCTTATCAACAAATCCGGCCGGGGCAAGCCCCGGCCGGATAGTTACCGAAAAACAGCTTTTTGCTTTCAGTCTGAATACAGCAAGAATGACGTCAATTATCGGAGCGCCAATGCCTGCTGCAAATTCCGCGTAGTGATGTTTGCAACGCCACTCCGGAGGAACCACTCCAGCTCCGCCGGCTCATTCACCGTCCACGCGGAGACGCCGATCCCCTCTTTTGCCAGCACCTCAATCAGCCGCCGGGTCACAAGCCACTGATGAATGTTGATCATCCGGATGCCATTTGCATGGCAGGTCTCCGCCATGCGGGCAGCCACCTGCAATTCAAAATTGGGAATCTCCCGGTAATTGCGATAGAGGCCGGGAACATACTCCTCCACATTCAGGTAGATTTCCACATTCCCCCGCAGCAGCTCCGAACGGCTGTAAAGCCCGGCGTCCACGGTTCCCGAATAGATCAGGCGCCCGGAAAGACCGCAAGTATCTGCCATGCGGAATACTCGCTCCTCCAGCCCCGCGACCTTCAGGTCGCAGTTCACTTTCATAGAGGGATGGGCGGCTATCAGCGAAAATACCTTCGCCAGCGGCACCGCGTCCAGACCGGCCTCGTCATGAGAGATGACCAGCGTCCCGTCATCGACGGGACGAATGTCGACCTCCAGCGCATCCGCGTTGGTCGTCAGCGCATAGCGGACATATTCCAGGCTGTTGTCCGGCATACCGTCGGCGCCGGTGTGGGCAGTGATCAGGGGGGAATCCATGGTTTATTCTTCCTTTCTTTGCACGCCAAAGCGGAGAGGGTCCCCCTCTCCGCTTTAAGGTTAATATTACTGCTTTTCCCAGTCGTTCTCTTTCAGGTTCGTGTAGATATACACGCCGGCGGAAACAGAGCAGATCAGGAACATAATGACAGACAGCGCCGCCGAACGGTTATAGGACATGTACTTGTTGAACTGGTCAAACAGTGCGATACCCAGCATCTTCGGGGAGTTGCCGCCCATCAAATAGGGGGTGGTGAAGGAGCCCACGTTGGACATGAACACGAAGGTGGAGGCCACCACCACGTCCTTAATGGACAGGGGCAGGATCATGGAAGTAAAGGTCTTCAGCTTGCTGGCTCCCACGTCCCGGGCGCCCTCAATAATGGAATCCGGAATGGCACCCAAGCCCGCCGTGATCATCAGCGCGGCAAAGGGGATGTTGAACCACAGGTTCATCACGATCATGCCGCTGGCATGATACATCAATCCCAGCTTGATGTCAAGGCCAAACAGCGCGCCGATGCGGTTGATGAGGCCGGAATCCCGGATGATGGTGATCATGGCGTACACGGCGCACATGGCGGGCACGAACCGGGGCAGCAGGTACAGCGTTCCGATGGCCCGCGCGATCTTGGACTTGACGAACCGCAGATACAGTGCCAGCAGGTATGCGACCACGATGGCAATGACCACCGTCATGATCACCACGAACAGCGTGTACAGGATGTTCCGGATCTGCATGGGCTCGGTGAAGAAATACAGGTAGTTGTCCAGTGTGAACTCGCCTGTCTTCTCATCCTGAAAGCTCTGGATCACAGCGGAAAGGATGGGGTATGCAACTGTCATCATGACGACAAGGAATGCCGGCATGACCAGGCCGTAGGCCACAAGTTTTTGCTTGAATGCTTTGCTCATCATGGTCCCCTTCTGTCACAGGTGGATTTTTGCCGATCAGCCGATGCTGCCGATCTCGTTGTCCCAACGCTCGTTGAAGGAGGTGGACAGGCCGCCGATGGACTGGATACGGAAGTTGGACACATCCAGGCCCTGCAGGTCCTCATAGCCGGTCATGTCCATGTTGGAGGAATCGACCAGGGGGATAGCAGCCATGTCGCGCACCATGATCTCCTGGGCCTCGGGAGAGAGCATGAAGTTCATGAAGGCATAGGCGCCGTCCTCATTGGAGCCGAAGGTGGGGATGACCATGGACTGCAGAGAGCCGGTCAGGGAAGGCTGGATCTGGGTGATCTTGATGCTGTCGCGGATAGCGCCGGAAGCACGCTGGGACAGGACCATGTCAGCCCAGTTGGGGCACATATCGATCTCGCCCTGGTTCAGCAGGTCCAGAGTACCCTGGTTCTTGTTGGGATAGACGATGCTGCCGCCGGAGGAATACATGTAGGGATGGATGGACTTCAGGAACGCAAAGCCCTCGTCCCACTCGCCGATCCACTTTTCGTCATCAGAGGTAAAGGCCTCCTCGGGCAGGAAGTTGTACACGGAGGAACGCACGAAGGAGTCGCCGGCGCCGCCGGTACCGGGGGTGTTATAGGCGAAACGGCCGGGGTTGGCCTTCATCCATTCCACCAGCTCATCCATAGTGGCAGGAGGAGTGGGGACTTTCTCGGAGTCATAAGCCAGGATGACAGTAGTGCCGCGGTAGGGCTGGCAGTAGTCGGGGGTCACGGAACTCTTGGCGGTAACGGAGGCTGCGTTGGGCAGCTTGCTGGTGTCCAGTTTCACAAACTTTTCGACCCACCAGGGACATGACCTTCACTCCTCCATCTTTCGTAAGGTCTCTTCCAAAGTCGGCTCCGCCGCCAGGCCACCCAGTCCCTGACAGGTCAGGCCGGAAAATGCGTTGCAGAACCGCAGCGTCCGTCTCAGATCCCACCCCTGCGTCAGACAGTATAAAAACGCGCCGTGGAAATTGTCGCCTGCGCCGGTAGTATCCACGACGGACACCCGCACAGGCGCCGCGTAGTGGAACGCGCCGTCCGCATAAGCCACCGCCCCTTTGTCGCCCATAGTGACACAGCTGATGCAGACGCCCTTCTCCGCATAGTAACGGCAGGCTTCCTCTGGAACGCAGCCCAGGGTCTTGGCCACTGTCTTGTCATCCGGAATAAACACGTCCACATAGGGCAGCATCCAATCCGTGGCCTCCCGGGAGAGATTGCCGCCGTCCACGGAGACCAGAGCGTCAGTATTCTGCTTGCAATATGCGGCCAGCTCACCGCAAAAATGCTCCTCCAGGCCGCCCAGGTGGATCATCTTCGCGTCAGCCAGGGCGCTTTTGTCCAGCATATCCAATGCCAGCTGCCAGATGCAGCCGCCGAAGTGGGTGATGCAGCGCTTTCCGCTTGCTTCCACTTGGATCATACTGAAGGGAGAATCCGCCCCTGGAACCCGGATCAGATCCGTATAGGGAAGCTGTCTCGCCGCGATATTGGCGGCGATGAAGTCCGTGACCTCCGAAGGGTCTCTCACCGCCGTGATCAATCCAGCGTTTCCTCCCAGTTTTTGAAACGCGGAAGCCGCCACGGAGGCCACCCCGCCGCAGGCATGGGCCACTGCTGAAGCCGCAATGCGCTGATTGGAGGCCGGCGGCGCCTCCACCATCAGGAGCGTGTCTTTCGTCGTGGAACCGATAAAAAGGCAATCCAGCATTTTGCAACTTCCTTCCTAAAAATCTAACATCAATTTAGCATTTTAGCTTATTTCCCGCAATCTGCTTTTCGTTCACAATTTTACGATTTCCATTAAACATTATCCGACGGTCTACCCGTTATTTCGCAAAAGAAACAGCCTGCCGCCCTGACCCAAGCCGGAATCGGAGCAGGCCGGACACAACGGATATAACGAAGCGGGCGGCAAGTGGTCTTGAACAGGAAAGTGCGAAAAAACGCACTCGCTTCATGATACGCCTCCCCTTCTAGTGATCCTATGTTAGCACTTCAAAACAAAACGCACAGAGGGGTGGTCGGGTATGCAAACGTTGTCCTTTTTCACTGCATCCGTCATATAGAGTGTACAGTTTCTGGCTCGGATCGCCTGGATCGCTATGGAGGATGGACAGTCATCCGTACGTGTATTGGACACAGAGATCACCGCGTGCTGCGGCGCCAGCATATCCAGCAGTTTTGGTGTAATGGAATCCTTATGGCCATGGTGGGGCAGCTTCATGATGGTGCAAGGCGAGAGGTCGTGCTTTTCCCAGCAGGCCGCATAGACGTCCCCCGGCAATTCCACAGAGGTCTCCCCACAATTCAGACGCATCCGGATGCTGGTGTTGTTGATAAAGTGGTCCAGTTCGTCCAGTTCCGCGTCACTGGGCGCTCCCGTCAGCACCCGCTGCCAGATAACTTCCTGCCGCTGGAACAGTTTCCTATCCTCCAGATAGACCTCCACGCCAAGGGAATCCGTTAAATGAAACAATGGGCGGGACTGTTCCACCAGGCGAATGGACGTATTCTGCGCTTTCATGGCCTTCAGCGCCAGGAGGTAAATGTTTAAAGACTCCAGCAAACACCGTGAACCGGCGGAAAAGCCCTTCTCCACCCTCACCTGGCCGCCCCAGTATTCATGCGGCGGCAGATAGCTGCACCAGAACTCCCGGACATTGACAGTCTTCAGCAGTTCCGTCAGCCCGCCGCTGTGGTCCCGGTGCAAGTGGGTAAGCACCAGCAGGTCCAGGGTATGAATATCCTCCCGCTGGAGAAATTCCGCCGCAGAAATGCGTTTAGACTCCGGGCCGCCATCGCCTACGGTGATATCTCCGCAATCCACCAGCATGGAAAATGCCGCGCCAGTGTCCCGAATCAAAATGGCGTCTCCATAACCGACATTGATAAAATCAAGCGTCAGCATCGGTACCACCGTCCTTCAAAATGTGGAGCTTATGCGTATCCAGGCACAATTTCACATTACCAGAACGGGCGCCAGTCAGGTCCACATTGGCGTCGTCGATGACAAGTTCTGGGCGGCGGCGTAGTCGGCATTACGCGGGACTGTACCCATCCGGAAACTGCCTGCGCTTTCCTGTCCTGGCTGTATTCAGACTTGGTCGCCCCTGTCTTCACGACCCTGGGCGGTCTCTCCCCCTGCCGCTCCGCCTACGGGAACCGGGATATCAACGAGCGGTATCCCTGGCTCTCTACGGCACGCCGAAGCTTTCCCCGCGCTCACCGGCGTGGAAACAGCAGCTATTACAGCAATTTCAGCGAGCTTCAGCTGGAGAATATCATCGCCTCCTATGTGCAAAAAGCTCTCCTCGGAGTCATCGGCGCCGAAGATGCTTTACAGCAAGCGCAGGCAAGCTGTGAATCTTATTTTCACCCCAGTGTATAGGCTTGCTCATATTTTTCCTTTGTACATCGGGGGTATCATTCGTCTTGTTCATCGTTCCCCGCCATTTTGATGGTGTGGGAATGGCGCGGGGCAAGCTGCCTGAGGCGGAAAGAGGCGGTTGACAATCGTTTCGATTCAATTTTCCGTCACGGCAACAAGGGTTTTCCTCGGGAAAGGCTCCTGATTCCTCAAAAAATCAGGAGCTTTTCTTTTCGTCTTCATCCAAATAATTCGATTGTTTTTTTCGTTTTCCGCCTGACCCAAACCACGACTCATAAGCGGAAACGTGTGGAAAGAATGATTCAGCACCGGACAGGGAATTCCCTGTCCGGTGCTGTTCCATCCGCAGGTATAAGCTACCTCAAAGCATGTAGAATCCTTGAGCTGCTATCTATCATGCCTTATCGTATAATGAACTCATTTCTTAGTTTTCAGGGGATATCAGGCCAATTTTTATTCATTGCGGCCGCAGCAGCGATGTGTGGCCGCTTTTCAATTCAGATAATACCCTGAGCGGCCAGAATCGCCTGAGCGATAAGGGCGGAGCCCACGTAAGTACCGATCATGACGAACAGCGCCACCAGGATGCCGCGCCAGCCGATCTTCTTGAACTCGGTCCAGTCCTTGCCGATGGATACGCCGGCGTAGGCCAGGATGGGGGTGCAGGTGGGCAGGATGCCGATTTTATTGACCTCCGCTACCACGAAGGGAGCGGTCACGGTGTTATAGGGCATGGCCACCAGAACGCCGATAAGGGTGATCCAAATCGCCGTGGGCACCTTGGGAATGACCGTGCCCAGAATGGTGCCGGCAAAAGCGATGGCGAAGAGAATCAGAATGCCGGGAAGGCCGGCCAGAACGGAAACAAAGGTATCCGGGTTCTTGTCGGTGATGGTATTGATCATGTTGCCGATGAGAATGAGCACCGCGCTGATGGTGAGAATCAGCACATACTCCGTAACCTTTTCACCAGTGATTTTTTTCATTTCCTCCCGCTCCTTTCCTTACGCCTTTTTCTCTTTCTTGCCCCGGCCGATGACGGGATAGAGCTTGCTGTACATCCAGTTGCACATAGGCACGCCCAGGATGACCGTCATGATCACGCCGTCGGCGTTGGACAGCACGTTGCTGGTGCCGGCGTAAGCGGAGATCTGCTCCGCCATTTCCGGAAACGCCGCCGCAAGAGAGGCGGATGAGGCCGCCATCATGCTGCCGGAGCCCACGCCGCAGGCCATGGCCAGGGAGTAGGGATGCAGGATGCCGATACCGCCCAGGACACTGGCCATCAGGCCCATAAAAATGGTGCCCAGAAGGGTGCCGACGATGTAAGTAACCATAACGCCCCGGAACTCGGCGGACTCGGAGCCGTACTTGGTGGCGATGTAAGCCACGTTGGGCTCCCGGGAGATGGAGTGGGTCATGCCCACCGCCTCACGGCCGAAGCCCAGCAGCAGGGCCAGAGGCAGCGCCAGCAGGATCGTGCCCAGGTTGCCCAGCTCCTGGAGGATCAGGGCGGGGCCGGCCTTCAGCACGTTCTCCAGTTGGATGCCGGTATTCACTGCCACCTTGGCCAGCAGGAAGCCGATGCCGATCATGACAAAATCACCGCTGAGGTGGGACTGCTCCTCTTTGACAAACTTGAGCGGCTTAATGAGGAAGAGAACCAAGCCTGCCACCATGGCGAAAAGCATGGGCAGCAGGGAGATGCCCCCAATGGGCGTGGGAATGGAAATGGTGTTGATGCCCTCAAACACCACCACCACCGCCAGCATCATCAGATGCAGCGGCCAGTTCTTGATCAGCTTTTGGACTTTTGGCATATGTATTCTCTCCTTTTTCTCTCCCTTGCGGGAGTCATCAAGGCGGGCCCTTCCCGCCGGGATCACTTTTTCAGTGCCTGAATGGCCTCAAAAACGGTGTTGGCGTAGAGCCGGGCGGCCACAGAGATGGAGTCCTCGTCAGCCCGGAAGTGGGGGTTATGCCAAGCCCAGGTGCATCCCTTCTCCTCGTTCCGGGAACCGAACCAGTAGAAAAATCCGGGAACATGGGGCAGGTAGTCGGAAAAATCCTCTCCGCCGGTGGAGGCATCGGGGTTGGAAATGACCGCTCCCGCGGCTTCCGCAGAGGCCGCGGCAATGCCCGCCAAGGTGTGATTGTTGAGGGTGGTGTCGATCATGTGGAAGAAGGTCAGCTCCCCTGTGCAGCCGTAGGCCTTGGCAATGGTCTCCACCAGCTCCCGCAGGCGCTTTTCAATCAAGGCCTCAACCTCCGGCTTGTAGAAGCGGACGGTGCCTGCCATGGTCACCTCATTGGGGATCACGTTGTTGGCGTCGGTGCTGCCGGCCAGAAGGTGGCAGATGGACACCACCGCCGAATCCAGCGGACTCACGTTCCGGCTGACAATGGTCTGCGCGCCTTGAATGACGGCGGCGGCACAGACGACCGGGTCGATATTCCGCTGCGGAATGCCGCCGTGGCCGCCCTGCCCCGTGATTTTGATATCAATGCGGGTAACACCGGCCATGATGGGCCCGTCAATGACAGCCACGGAGCCGGTGGGAATTTCAGGGGAGTTGTGGGTGCCGAAGAGAGCGTCCACCTTGGGATTTTCCAGCGCGCCGGCAGCGACAAGCTTCTTGGCGCCTACGTTGATCTCCTCTGCCGGCTGGAACAAAAACTTGACGCTGCCGTGAATCTGCTCCCGCATCTGGCTCAGGATCTGGGCCGCGCCCAGCAGGGCGGTGGTGTGGGTGTCATGGCCGCAGGCGTGCATCTTCCCCTCTGTCTTGGAGGGGAAAGGGCAGTTGGATGCCTCTTTTACCCGCAGCGCGTCGATATCCGCCCGCAGGCCGATACAGGGTCCCTCTTCCGCTCCCCGAAGCAGGCCAACCACGCCGGTCTCCAGTCCCAGATCCAGGATCTCAATACCCATGCCCTCCAGCTTCTCCCGGATAAAGGCAGTGGTCCGGACTTCCTCCAAGGCAACCTCCGGATTCTCATGCAGGTGCCGGAACCAGGCGAGGCGGTCTGCTTCAAACCGTTCCGCCAGCTGCCGTACCTGTGCCGCTGATTCTGTCACAATGCTTCCTCCCATCTCTCCTAGAGCCTGCATTCAAAAACGTTGAACGCCGCCCGGGCGGTCTTTTCCCGCCATACCGCGCCGCGTTCCCCTGCGATACGCCAGTATGGCAGAAGAAAATTTCCTTGTTTGGCGGGAAAAATCCCGCCCAACCGCCATCCCCCGGTTATGAATGCGGGTTCTTAAAAATATATAAAGAGGAAATCGCGGTAATCCGTGTTCCCCCTCTATAAACAGCGGTACGTCATCCCCTCCAACATGGAAACCCATACTGGTGAAGAGGACCAGCCCTTTCCCATTCAACTTGTATCTATGTTACAACTTCCTCTTTATAAATGCAAGGAAAATTTATACATTTTCTATATAGAGGCGGAATTTCAAAAACACGTTTTCCCGTTTTTTTGCCTGCCAGTAATGGACGTTCCCTCCTGCCGGCAGTCTGTCTTTTTTCTGGTTTTTCACGATTACCGTATCGTAACAGGCTCGGTTTGCTCATTTAGCCGGGTATTCGTCCTTCGGATTTGGCACGCCGGCACTGCAGGCAGCAAAGGCTTGCCCCCCAACAGTTTGTCCAGTGTTTTTTCCCAACGCCCGGCAGAACATGCATCGAAGGGACAGCTGCCTGGACAATGTTACTATGAAAAACCTCTTTAGCCTGTTCAAAAGCCGGGGTCGCTCCCTATCGGATAAAAGGTTTTTAAAGCCTGCCGGGAAAGCGTGCTTTCCCGGCAGGCTTTGGCATTCAGTTAAGCTCCTCGGCTCAGCCGGGCAGGCTGGCAGCTGCCATGGACTGGCCCACGCGGCGGAACTTCTCGTCAGGCAGCGTCAGCTTGAAGCCGGCGGCAGCCGCGGGATATTCGTCGTTCAAGACCTTCTGGCAGGTCTCCAGCAGCAGGTCGCCGCCCTTACCGCTCATGACGCGGCCCAGCAGAAGCACATAGCGGAAGCCATACTTCTCATAGTAGTAGGCCAGGGTATGGCCCAGATAGACGCCGATGGACTCGTACACCTGCGCGGCGCGCCCGTCGCCCTCCTCCATCAGCTTCTGGACCACCTTCAGCTTCTCAGCGGGGGACAGGGACGCATCCAGCTCGATGCCCGCCCGGGGGGCCAGCTTGATGACGCCGTCCTGGCAGAAGTACTTGACGCCGCAGCCGATGTCGCCGGACCACTCGTCCTCCATTGCCTCGGGGTTGGCGTCCACGGGGACAAAGGCCAGTTCATTGAGCCAGCCGGTGATGCAGCCCTCCTCGTTCACGTAGCCCACGGCCTCGCTGGTGCCCATGGCGATGCCCAGCACGTTCGTGTCGTTCAGGCTCATGGTGCCGGCCAAGGCGGACACATCGCCGTCGTTGTACACGGCGTAGGGGATGTCGCCGAAGGTGTCCTGAATGGCGCGGATATAGATATCCTTGACCTTGGCGTCATACAGCTCCTTGGGAACGCTCAGGAACAGGGAGGCCGCCATGGTGCGGTTGTTGATGAACACGCCGGCGGAGGAAACGCCCACGGCGTCCACCCGGGGCATGTGGGCGGCGGCGGACTTCAGGGCGGAGACGATGCCGTCATAGTGGTAATCGGGGTCCGCCGTGATCTTGGGGAACCAGACCACCTCTTCGGAGAAAACGGTCTCGCCGTCGATGACGGCGGATACCTTCCGGTCGGAGCCGCCGGCGTCAAAGCCGATGCGGCAGCCCTCCAGATGGCCGCCCATGGGCTTGGCGATGTCCATGCTCTCAGGCACCTGCTCCGTGTAAACGATCTCGAAGGGGTGCTCAAAAACGTTGGCGAAATAGTCCCAGTCGAATTCCCGGGCGCCACCCTTGCAGTAAACGCTCTTCAGATAATCACAGATGTCCTTGTCATTGACATAGACCCGGAAGCCGCCCTTCATCCACAGCTCCGTCTTCACCAGGCGGTCGATGTAATACCGGTCGGCCTCGGCCATCTCAGGGGTCCCGTGAATATAGGTGTGGGTGGTGGCCATCTGGTGGTCCGCCCGCTCCACCGCGATGGAGACGGGTTTGGAAGCGGTTTTCAAAAAGGCCTGGTTGAACCGCAGGATCGGAGTGAACTCCGGGTCCAGAGAGGGAACGTTTTTGATCTCCACAGAGATGCCGTGTCGTTTCATAAAGCAGATCCTCCAATGCAGATATTTTGATGTTGCCGGTCCTGTGGCCGGCGGGAAAGCCGTCATTCCATGTTGACTTTAAAGACGCTCTTGGTCACCGCCGCAGGGGCGCCCAACTGCATTTTCAGCTTGTGGGCGTCACCGGGCAGCACGATCAGAAAAGAGCCAGGCGCCAGGACGATGGAGACCTCCTCCGGGCCGTGAAGGGCCCAGAAGTCCTTTTCGGGCTGGGCGCTGTCAGTTTCCAGCGCGGAGATGTGGGAGACAGCCACCCGCTCGGCGCCATCCCGCATGATCTGGATGTCGGCAAAGCGGGCATGGGCCTCAAAGAAGGATTCCTCATCGGGGACGGTGTCATAGGTAAACACATTGCCGTAGACCGCGTCACCCTTCAGGTCCACGTGCCGCGGCATGTCCGCCAGGTGGCCGTCAATATAATCCAGCGCAATGTCCAGGTTTGGATGGAGTCCCTTGTAGCGCCGGATGTTGGACAGCTTATCGTAGATCATAGTTTATCCCTCCTGAAAATTTTCATTTCCGGCAGGGGGCGCCTGCCGGTTCCCCCACATATGCAGGCGCCGCAGAGCGGCCCTTGCGAAGCGCGAAAAATTATGATATCCTCAACAGCATAGAGATCGATCTGGGAGGCATCACATGTTTCGCAGTTTTTTCAACCCTGAAAGCCCCATTTTCCGCTTCACCGGCCGGGTGCTGGATATCGTGGTTCTGAGTGTGCTGTGGCTGGTCTGCTCTTTGCCCATTGTGACCATCGGGCCGGCCTCGGCCGCGTTGTATTACAGCTGTGCCAAATGCCTGCGCCATCAGGAGTCCGGGCCTTACCGCAATTTTCTCTCCGCCTTTCGCCAAAACCTGCGGACCGGGATCGGCGCCACGGTGGTATTTCTGCTGCTGGCGGCCCTGCTGGACGCGGGCTACCTGTTTCTGGTGATGGCCGCCGGGGCCGGCGGTCCCGTGTGGGGCGCGGTGCGCGTCATGTATCTGGTGCTGCTGGTGATCCCCGTCTCCATGGCCGCCTGCGCATTTCCGCTGCTGTCCCGGTTTACCTATACCGTGGGCGGCCTGCTGGCAAACAGCCTGCGGCTGACTTTCCGCCACCTGCCCAGAGCAGCGGCGGTGGGGGCACTGACGGCGACGGCGGTGGTCCTGACGGTTTTGTTCTGGTATTACGGTGCCATGCTGCTGACACCCGCCCTGTGCGCGCTGCTGTCCACCTTCCTGCTGGAGCCCGTCTTCCGGAAGTACACGCCGGAAGAGGAACTGGAGGAAGGTGTGGAACCCCCCTGGTATCTGCGGTGAGGCTCTTGAAAAAGGCTTCCGGAAGGGAGTCCTTTTCTTTTATGTCCACTCCCGGACCAAGGGGGACAGGGCTTTTGCCAGCGCGGCATGGCCCTCCCGGGTCAGGTGCATGTGATCCACTGTGTTGAATGCACAGCCTGCGGCGCCGGCGTCCAGAAAATGCACACCTTCCTCGGCCGCGATGGCCGCGTACAGGGCTGCCAGCCGGCGGGATTTTTCCACGGCGCCCCGGCCCATTTCCGCTCCGGCGGAGGAGCGCTCCACGCCCGCGCCCATGGGCGGCGGCGCCACAACGAGGATGTTGGGCGTCCCCTCCGGTCCCCAGCAGTCCGTGGCCTTGGCCTTCCGCACCAGACGGCGCATCCCCTGCCCGATGGCAAAGGCGCTGACGCCCAGATGCTCCTTGGTGTCATTGGTGCCCAGCATGATGATCAGCAGGCTGATGGGCTCGTGGCTTTTCAGGCAGGGGGTCAGATAAAGCAGGGCTGACATTCCCTCGTTCAGCGGGTCCTCAAAGACGGTGGTGCGGCCGGAAAGCCCCTCTTCAATGACAAGATACGCCTCTCCAAGCGCCCGCTGCAGCAGGCAGGTCCACCGCTCATTCTCGTTGAAACGGCCAAGGGTGCTGTCGGCGCAGTCCCGGGGATCCGCACAGTAGCCGTGGGTATTGGAGTCTCCCAGACATAAAATGTGCTTTTTCATGGTTCCCTCCCATTGTCGGACCACATGAAAAAGCGGCCCGTTACCAACAGGCTACCAGTTTTTTTCATTTTGTCAATAGTCTGAAAATTTTTTTCTAAATTTTCTTGACGAGTTGTGCAAAAGGACATATGATTGACTTATTAATACAGAAAGGATGGTGTCTCTATATGGATAAAGCACAACTGCAATCCTATCGGGACTGGGTGCGGAACGAACTGGATGTCTGCGCCAACTTCTGGCTGAAAAACGGTATGGACCAAGAGCAC